>CAZEQG010000132.1:0-7559 GCA_964514295.1 uncultured Alphaproteobacteria bacterium | reverse complement strand
CGAAGGCCGAGGTGCGCGGCGCCCGCGACGGCCCCACCGGCAGCCTGTCCTTCGCCGTGCCGCCGGCCGCCGGGGCGATCCTGGTGCCGCCGCTGGTCGCCCGCTTCGGGGCCGCCTTTCCCAACGTGTTCCTGCGCGTGGTCGGCGGCTTCAGCGGCTATATCCATGAATGGCTGGTGCGCGGCCAGGTGGATGTGGCGCTGGTCCACGACCCGCTGCCGCAGCGCGGCTTTTCGGCCGATCCGCTGGTGCGTGAGGAGGTGTTCCTGGTCGGCGGGCCGCAGGCCGAACCTTTCGGCGCCGGCCGCGACGGCGAGGGCGAGCTTCGCACCGAGCATCTGGCCGGCCTGCCGCTGGTGCTGCCCAGCCGCTCCAACGCCTCGCGCCGGCTGCTCGACCATTGGACGGCAGGTGGCGCGGTGCCGATCGATCTCAAGGTGGAGGCCGATGATCATGGCGTGATCCGCGGCCTGCTGCGCCGGGGGCTTGCCTACAGCCTGCTGACCGGTGCCGCGGTGGCCGAGGATGTGGCGGCCGGCCGCCTGCGCGCCTGGCCGTTCCGCCCCGCCGCCTACTGGACGCTGGCGCTGGTCAGGCCGCTGCAGCCCGCCCCCTTCGTGGCCGAATTCGCGGCCATGGCGGCCGAGACCGCGCGCGCCCTGCTGGCGGCGGGCGACTGGCCGGGGGAGCCGGCGGCGCTCGACTAGCCGGCGACCAGGATCTCGCGCGGCACGCCGGACAGGATCTCCGCCCCATCCGCGGTCACCAGCACATTGTCGATCAGGCGCACGCCCAGCCTTTCCTCGGCGATGAAGATCGGCGGCTCGACCGACAGCACCATGCCGGCCTCCAGCGTATAGGTGCTGCCGGCAAACATGTGGATCGGCTCCCCCCAGGAGGGCGGGAAGCCCGGGGCGATGCCATAGCCCGTGGTGTGCAGGCGGTGGCGGTCATGGCCGGCTTCGGCGATCACGCGCTTGGCGGCCAGATGCGGCTCGATCGCCGGCACGCCGGGGCGCATGCGCGCAATGCAGGCATCGGCGGCGGCGCGCACGATGGCGTGCAGTTCGGTGAGCCGGGGCGAGGGCGCGCCGAGATTGAGCTGGCGGCCGAAGGTGGCGGTATAGCGGCGGTAGCTGGCGCCATATTCGACATTGATGGTGTCGCCCGGGCGGAAGGTCCGCAGGGTCGGGCCGCCATGGGGCAGGCCGGCGCGCTCGCCCGAGACGATGTTGATGGTGCTGCCGGGCAGGCCGCCGCCCTGCTCCAGCATGGCGCCGTAGATCGCCCCGGCAAGCTGCAGCTCGCTGCGCCCCTCGGCGATGCTGGCCATTCCCGCCTCCAGCGCCCGGTCGGCGATCGCCGCGGCGCGGCGGATCAGCGCGATCTCGGCCGGCGACTTCACCAGCTTCAGGTCGGCGATCAGGCTGCTCGCCTCGGCCACCAGGGCGGGGCCCAGCAGGTCCTTCAGGCGGACATAGTGATGCGGGTGGAGGTAGTAGCCCGGCACCTCGATGCCGACGCGCGCGCGGTGCAGGCCGAGATGTCCGGCGAGCCGGGCGAACACCTCGATCGGGTCCTCCGGTTCCGGCCCGCCCCAGGTCCACACATCGTCGACCAGGGCGTCGGTCTCGAACTCGGCCTTCTCGGCGGCGCGGGTCAGCACCGTCAGCGGTCCCGGCGCGGCCGACAGCGCCAGGCACTGGAATGCCTGGTAGCTCTTGGCCTCGCTGCCGGTCAGCCAGAGGATGTTGACCGGATGGAAGACGATCAGCCAGTCGAGCCCGGCCGCCCCCACCGCGGCGCGCGACCGGGCGAGGCGGTCGGCGAATTCGGCGGCGCTGAAATCATGCTTCGACATGCTTGGGTACCTGTCATCGGTCCATGGATCGGCGCGCGGATGCTAGGGGCCGTTGGTCGCCTGGTCCAGAAGGAACGTTTCCAGGAAAGCCGGCCTCGAGCCGCTGCACGCCGGCCGCCCGCGTGATCCTTGCCGCTGCGGCGCCGGCCTGTCGGCCCGGACATCAAGGCAAATCCTGGCCCCGCGGGCGGTCATGGCGGCCAGGGCGGCCAGTCGCCGCGGCGCCAGCTCGGGCTGTTTGCCCAGGCGACAAATGAAACGTTTCCATTGACCGCTTCGGGTTAGCTTCGTAGTCTGTTGGCATCGGCTGCCCCGGGCGGCCGGGGCGGTTGCGGGCGCGGGGCGGAATGCCGGCGCCGCCGCCGCCGTCAGTGCCGCCGCTGCGCGGCCGATCATCCAGTCACGGACGCAGACAAGGAGGCCCCTGATGAAACGCAATCTGACCGCTCCGGCGATGCTGGCCGCCGCCTTCCTGGCGCTGGCGCCGGTCGGCGCCATCGCGACCGCCGTGCCGGCCGCGGCGCAGACCAAGGTTACCTTCGGCGGTTCGGTGACCTGGCTCGGCCAGGTGCCGATCATGGTCGCGATCGAGAAGGGGTTCTTCAAGGAGCAGGGGCTGGAGGTCGACTACAAGGTCATCCTCAGTTCCTATGATCGGTTGCGGGCCATCACCACCGGCGATGTCGACTTCAGCAATCTCGGCCGGGCGGCCGTGATCCCCGACATGGCGCGCGGCAACGACGCCTTCTACTACTTCGCCAATATCGACGATTCGCCGGGCAACGAGGGCTGCTGGGCCCGCCCCGGCATTGATTCCGTGGCCGGGATGAAGGGCAAGAAGGTGGCGGCCAATTCCTCGGCCGAGATCACCCTGCACGGCATGCTCGCGGTCAATGGCATGACGGTGAAGGACCTGAGCTACCTCAACCTGCCGCCCAACGAGATGGCGGGCGCCCTCAGCAAGGGCGATGTCGACGTCGCCTGCGTCTGGCAGCCGCTGCTCGACGGGCTGAAGGCGGCGGTGCCGAACGGCAAGCTGCTGGGCACCGACAAGGACACGGCGAACTTCAAGAAATACGGCACCATGGCCTCGCCCGACATCGTGGTGATCAACAAGAAGCTGGCCGATTCCAAGCCCGACATTGCGCGCAAGATCACGGTCGCGATGTTCAAGGGGGCGGACTACACGAACTCCAACCCGGCCGAGACCGCCGCGGCGGTGGCGCACTACTTCAAGAAGCCGGCGGCCGAGGTGGAGGCCGGCATCAGGTCCTTCAAGTATTTCGGCTCGAAGGGCTGGGAAGAGCACATGAAGCTGCACCAGGCGCAGATGCAGGAGCTGACCAACTGGCTGCATTCGATGGGCCGCATCCCTGCGGCGCCGGATGTCTCCAAGTGGGCCAATTACAGCTTCGTGCCGAAGTCGTAAGCTGAGGGCCGCCCCGGCACCGGCGCGCGCGTGCCGGTGCCGGGGCCTCTGTCCCCGCAACCCCTCCCGAACGGTGCCGGAACCATCGCCTTGACCAGCACGACCAACGACGACACCCCGGCAGCGCCGGCGTCCCGCCGGGGCCCCGCCGTCGCCTTCCGCCCGACCCTGGCGCTCAACGTGCTGTCGGTCATGGCATTTCTTGCCCTGTGGACGGCGGCGACCGAGCTGGGCTGGGTGAAGCCGCTGTTCCTGCCGTCGCCCGCGATGGTGCTGGGCGAGGCGCAGAAGATCATGCAGGCGGGCGAGCTGTGGGACGCCGTCGTCGCCAGCTCCCTCAGGGTCTTCGCCGGCTTCGCGCTCGCCGCCGTGGTGGCCATTCCGCTCGGCATCCTGATGGCGGTGTGGTGGCCGGCCAAGGCGATCCTCGATCCCTTCGTCTCGCTGCTGCGCCCGCTGCCCTCGATTACCTGGATTCCGCTGACCATGCTGTGGCTCGGCATCGGCGAATCGCAGAAGGTGGCGATCGTGTTCATGGGCTCCTGGATCTACATCCTCCTGGCGACCTACGAGAGCACCAAGCGCGTCGACCCGCTGCTGGTGCGCGCCGCCCGCAACCTCGGCGCCGGCGACTTCGCGGTGATGACCGAGGTGATCCTGCCCGGCGCGCTTCCCGGCATCATCGCCGGGCTGAAGATGACGCTGGCGATTTCCTGGTCCTGCGTGCTGTCGGCCGAGATGGTGGCGGCGCAGACCGGCCTTGGCGCCATCATCTGGATTGCCAAGGACTGGGGCAACCTGCCCCTGGTCATGGTCGGCATGGTGTGCATCTCGATCACCGTGCTGATCGCCGATTTCGCGGTGGACAGGCTGGAGCGCCTGCTTCTGCCCTGGGAACGCAACCGGCGCGTCTGAGCGGCCGGCAGGAGAACGCCATGTCCACCATCATCGCCGCCGAAGGGGTGACCAAGACCTTCGGCACCGGCCGCGGCCCGGTCGTCACGGCCGTGCAGGATCTCGACCTCGCCGTCCGCGAAGGCGAGTTCCTCTGCCTGCTGGGCGCCTCGGGCTGCGGGAAATCCACCATCATCAACATGTTCGCCGGCTTCCTGCAGCCCACCAGCGGGCAGGTGACGCTGCGCGGCGAACCGATCACCCGGATCGATCCGCGCTGCGGCATGCTGTTCCAGTCCTATGCGCTGTTTCCCTGGAAAACGGTGCGCGGCAATGTCGAGTTCGGGCCGAAGATGCGCGGCGCGGGCGGCGCCGAGCGGCGGGCGATCGCCCAGCGCTTCATCGACATGGTGAAGCTCACGGGCTTCGAGGACCATTATCCCCCCGAACTGTCCGGCGGCATGCAGCAGCGCGTCACGCTGGCCCGCATCCTGGCCGCCGATCCCGAGGTGCTGCTGATGGACGAGCCCTTCGCCGCCCTGGACGCGATGACGCGCCAGGTGATGCAGGGCGAGCTGCTGCGCATCCACGAGGACAGCCGCAAGACGATCGTCTTCATCACCCACAACATCGACGAGGCGCTGATTCTCGCCGACCGCATCGTGGTGATGTCGGCCCGGCCGGGCCGCGTGAAGGCAGTGTTCGACAACGACCTGCCGCGCCCGCGCCACGTCTCGGTCCAGCTCTCGCATGCCTTCGCGGATCTCAAGGCCAAGGTCTGGGCCGAGGTCGAGGAGGAGGTGCTGAAGCATGTCGAGGCCGACCGCTACGCCGCCTCCGCCGGATGAGGCCGCACTTCCCATGCCAAGCGGCCTCGACCGCCTGTTCGCGCCGCTCGCCGTCGGCGGCCTGGTCCTGCGCAACCGGATCGTCAGCACCGCCCATTCCACCGGCCTGACCGACGGCACCCGCATCGGCGATGCCCTGATCGCCTACTACGCGGCGCGGGCCAGGGGCGGGGTGGGGCTGATCATCACCGGCTCCACCAGCGTCCACCCCTCCTCCTCCTCGCGCCTGAAGCCGGCCCTCGCCAACTGGGATGACGGGGTGATCGCGCCCTACCGCCGGCTGGCCGCGGCGGTGCATGCCCATGGCGGGCGCATCTTCGCCCAGCTCAACCACGCCGGCGCCCTGTCGGGCAGCGGCGGCCCCTTCGGCAGCACCGTCGCCCCCTCGGCCATCGAGCCTGAGATCGCGGCCGAGACCGCCCGCGCCCTCAGCCTGGCCGAGATCGAGGAGCTGGTGGCCGCCTTCGCCGCCGCGGCGGTGAGGGTGCGCGAAGGCGGGCTCGACGGCATCGAGCTGCATGGCGGCCATGGCAACCTGATCCAGCAGTTCCTTTCCCCCCACACCAACCGCCGCGAGGACCGCTTTGGCGGGCCGCTGGAGAACCGCCTGCGCTTTGCCGTGGCGGTGGCGGGGGCGGTGCGGCGGGCGGTCGGCGACGACTTTCCGGTCGGCCTGCGCCTGTCGGCGGAAGAGGACTATGCGGACGGGCTGTTCCTGGACGAGACGACCGAGATCGCCGCCCGCCTGGTCGCCGCCGGCCGGCTTGACTATGTCAGCGTCACCTCCGGCAGCGACACCCAGGCGGCCTCCCTGCCGCGCCACTATGCGCCGATGTATCTGCGCGCCGGCCACATGCGCCGCCTGTCCCGGCCGGTGCGCGACAGTGTGACGGTGCCGGTCCTGCTCGCCGGCCGCATCACCGACCCGCGCGATGCCGAGGCGATCCTGGCCGCCGGCGATGCCGACCTGATCGGCATGACGCGGGCGCTGATCGCCGACCGCGACCTGCCGGCCAAGGCCCGTCGCGGCGATCTCGACGCCATCCGATACTGCGTCGGGGCCAATGAGGGCTGCCTCGGCCGGCTGTTCCGGGGCCAGGCCATCACCTGCATCCAGGACCCCACCAGCGCCCGCGAGCACGAGCTTGGCGATCTTTCACCGGCCGCCCGGCCCGGCCATGTGGTGGTGGCCGGGGCCGGCGTCGCCGGGCTGGAGGCAGCGCGGGTGGCGGCCTTGCGCGGCCACCGGGTGACCGTGCTGGAGCGTGCGGCCGAGCCTGGCGGCCAGCTTGCCCTTGCCCGGCGCTGCCCTGGGCGCGAGGAGATCGGGGCCGTTGCCGACAATCTGCTGCGCGCGGTCGGGCGGCTGCCGATCGAGCTGCGCACTGGCGTGGAGGCGACGGTCGGGGGCGTGCTGGCACTGGCGCCCGATGCCGTGGTGGTGGCCACGGGCTCTGCCGCCTTCCTGCCGCCGGGGCTGGACGACGGCTACGACCGGCTGGTCTCCGCGCGCGACGCGCTGGAGGGCGCCATGGTCGGCGATCCCTGCATCGTCTACGACACGCGCGGCGACATGGTGGGCCCGACCACGGCCGAGTTCCTGGCCCGCGCCGGCCGCCGCGTGACGCTGGTCACCAGCCAGCGCGCCTTCGGCCAGAAGATCGAGCCGATGACGTTGCGGCTGCTGCATGAACGCCTGCTGGCCTGCGGCGTCGACATCCTGGCCGATCATGGTGTGGCCGCGCTGACGCCCGAGGGCGTCGTGCTGCGCCACACGGTGTCCGGTGCCGAGCGGCTGCTGCCCGGCCTCGCCAGCGTCGTGGCGGCGACCGGGGCCAGGCCGCGGGATGCCCTGAAGGCCGGGCTGGCCGCCGCCCGGCCCGGCCTGCCCGTCCACCTGGTGGGCGACGCGCGCTCCCCCCGCCACATCGAGGCCGCGATCCATGACGGCCACATGACCGGCCGGAGCCTCTAGCCATGCATCACCCGCTCGACGATCCGCCCAGCCTGCCACAGACCGCCTATTCCGCGGCGGCGCCGGATGGGCCGCCCGCCCCGCCGCTCACTGGCGAGGCCAGGGCCGATCTCTGCGTGGTCGGCGGCGGCTATACCGGGCTGTCAGCCGCCCTGCACGCCGCCGAGGCCGGCGCCCGGGTGGTGCTGCTGGAAGCCAACGCCATCGGCTGGGGTGCCTCGGGCCGCAATTTCGGCCAGGTGGTGCCCTACCTCAAGCATGAGCCGGCCCATGCGCTCGCCACTCTCGGCGAGGTCTGGGGCCAGCGCATGGTGGCGGCGGCGGCCGAGGGGCCGGATCTGGTCTATGGCCTGATCGAACGTCACGGCATCGCCTGCCAGGCCCGGCGCGACGGGCTGCTATTTGCCGCCCATACCCCGGCGGCGCTGGCCCGGCTGGAGCGTCGTGCCGCCTACTGGCGCGGCAGCGGCGCGCCGATCGCCATCCTCGGCCCGGCCGAAACGCGTGCGGCCGTGGGGGGCGGCCGCTATTGGGGGGCGGCGCTGGAGCGGC
>CAZEQG010000131.1:0-7590 GCA_964514295.1 uncultured Alphaproteobacteria bacterium | reverse complement strand
AGCCGATCACCGCATTGGCCAGCACCACGGCCAGGATCACCGCCGCGTCCGAGACGTGGCCCAGAGTGGCCGCCAAAGCGCCTGCCGCCAGCAGGACATAGATCAGCAGATTGTGGAACTGCAGCAGGAACCGGGCGAGAGCGCCGCGCCGCGCCCCTTCCGGCAGCCGGTTCGGGCCGTGGACCGCCAGGCGGCGGGCAGCCTCCGCCGCGGTCAGCCCCTCAGGGCCGCTGGCAAGCGCGGCCAGCGCCTCGCCGCCGTCGAGCGCATGCCAAGCCGTGCCGGCCGGCGGCCCCGATGCCTGCTCCGCCAGGTCGCCCCCCGCATTCCCCGTCATTCGCTGCTGCCGCTCCCCGCTGTCCCGGCCCCGCCGCCATCCAGTCTATAGACTGCCGATCGCGGCCGCAGGCTATCCGTTTGCGCGCGGACGCCAAACAGCCGCACCGCGGCGCGCCATGCGCACGGCAGCAGGCGACCAATGCAGGGAGGAAACTGGCTCCGGGGCTCGGATTCGAACCGAGGACCGATCGGTTAACAGCCGATTGCTCTACCGCTGAGCTACCCCGGAAGAGGCCCTTGCGGGCGACGGGGGCGGGTTATACAGCCATCCCCGGGGCGGCACAAGGCCGCCCGAGCCGAAAATCTCAGTCGAGCGCCTTCAGCCGTTCGACCAGCGTCGGGTCCTGGTAATAATACCAGTGTCCGAGCAGCCCGCCGGCAACCGCGCCGACCAGGGTGGAGGCGGATCCCGCCAGCAGCACGTTGCCGATCACCGCGCCGCCGATGATGCCGACGCCGAGATAGACCGCCTGATCGGCGCCGATCGCCAGCAGCCGGTCGAAAGAGCTGCCGCCCGGCGGCTTCGGCAGGGCCGGCAGCGGCGGAAGCTGCACCGCCTGCGCCAGGATCACCTGCGGTTCCGCCGCGGCGGCGCGGCCGGGCAGGGACATGGCGGCGGGCAGGGCCACAAGCGCGGCGAGCGCAATCACCGGGGCGCGCATGCCTGATTCTCCTTCTTGTTGGGCATGCAAGCGTCGGCGATCCGGACCGGCGCGTCAATCGATGATATGTCGTTAGGGCTTCACGCGGGGCGCGCATGCCGGCGGGGAGATCGTTAAACTGGCCCCGGGGGACCACAGGGGGCCGTTAACGATGCCGATGTTCGAGAAACTGCGGGTGCTGATTGTCGACGACCAGGATTTCATGCGCCGCACCCTGCGGCAGTTCCTGAAGCAGTCCGGGATCACCCTGATCGCCGAAGCGCCCGACGGCACCCAGGCGCTGACCCAGATCGCGAAGTTCGGCCCCGACCTGGTGCTGAGCGATGTCGAGATGACGCCGATGGACGGGGTGACCTTCCTGCGCCTGCTGCGCAGCGGTGCCGCCGCCGGCGCCAAGCAGGACCTGCCGGTGGTGCTGCTGGCCGGGGCCGTGGACGCGCGGATCGTGGCGGCAGCCGCCGAACTGAAGGCGCAGGGCCTGCTGGTGAAGCCGGTGTCGCAGGCGCAGGTGGCAAAGGCGGTGCAGCAGGCGATGAAGGGCAGCCCGCGCGCCGCCCCGCCGCCGCGGCCGGGCGGCGCCGATCAGACTGGAGGCCCGGGCCGGAATTGAACCGACGTACAAGGATTTGCAGTCCTCTGCATCACCACTCTGCCACCGGGCCGCGACAGTCAGAGGGCGCGGATATTGGCGATGGCGGGGCGACGGGTCAAGAGTTGCTGCGCTGCAGCGACGGGCGGGCGCTTTCGTTGGCAAGCGCGGCGCACCGGCGCTATATAGGGCACGGGTGCTTGCCCGCGAGAAAGGTTGCGCGCCGATGACCGACTATGCCGCCGCCCGCCACAACATGGTGGAAAGCCAGATCCGCACCAACAAGGTGACAGACGAGGCGCTGATCCAGGCGCTGCGTGAGGTCCCGCGCGAGGCCTTCGTGCCCAAGTCGCTGAAGGGCATCGCCTATGTCGACGAGGATCTGCCGGTGGCGCCGGGGCGCTATCTGATGGAGCCGATGGTGCTGGCGCGGCTGATCCAGCTTGCCGGCATCGGGCGCCAGGATACGGTGCTGGATGTCGGCTGCACCACCGGATACTCGGTCGCGGTGATGGCGCGGCTGGCGGCCAGCGTGGTGGGGCTGGAGGTTGACCACGGGCTGGCCGAACTGGCCAACGCCACGCTGTCGCAGCTCGGCGTCGACAACGGGGCGGTGGTGGCCGGGGCGCTGGAACAGGGCTATGCCAAGCAGGCGCCGTTTTCGGTGATCCTGCTGAACGGCGCGGTCGAGACCGTGCCCGAGGCGTTGACCGACCAGCTTGCCGAGGGCGGGCGGCTGGTCGCCGTGATCCGCAGCCAGGCAAGCCTGCCAGGGGGTGGGATCGGGCGGGCCACGCTGTTCGTCAAGCATGCCGGCCGGGTGGGCGGGCGCGCGGTGTTCGATTGCGCCACGCCGCTGCTGCCGGGCTTCCGCCGCCAGCCGGGCTTCGTGTTCTAGGAGACGACGATGGTTACCCGCGTTTCCCTGCTGGCGCTTGCCGCCGCGCTCGCGTTCTCGGCGCCGCAGGTGCGCGCCCAGGACCTGACGGAGGCGATGGCGACCGCCTACAACAGCAACCCCTCCCTGCTCGCCCAGCGCTCGCGCCTGCGCCAGACCGACGAAGGCGTGTCGCAGGCGCTGTCGGGCTGGCGGCCACGGCTGTCCAACACCACCTCGACCGCGATCACCCGCTCGCGGTCGGAGACGGCCAGCAGCACCACCCAGGGCACGATCAATCCGACCGCCACGACCCTGACCCTGACACAGCCCGTCTACCGCGGCGGCCGCACGGTCGCGGCCACCCGCCAGGCCGAGTTCTCGGTCTTCGCCGAGCGCGCGCGGACGGTGCAGACCGAGCAGTCCACGCTGTTCGACGTGGCGACGGCCTATCTCAACGTGCTGCGCGACCAGTCGATCCTGCAGTTGCGGATCAACAACGAGCAGCGCCTGGAACGCCAGCTCGAGGCGACCCAGGACCGTTTCCGCGTCGGCGAGGTGACGCGCACCGACGTGGCCCAGGCGTCCGCCCGGCTGTCCCAGGCGAAGGCCGACCGGGTGCGCGCCGAAGGCAATCTGCAGACCAGCCGCGAGCAGTATCGCGATGCCGTCGGCGTCTATCCGGGATCACTGCGCATCCCGGAGAAGAACCCGCTGCCACTGCCCCAGACCAGCGACGAGCTGCAGGCGCAGATGCTGGCGAACAATCCCAACATCATCGCCGCCCAGTTCGATGTGCAGGCGGCCGAGCAGGCGGTGAAGGTGGTCCAGGGCGAGTTGCTCCCGGAGGCCTCGCTGCAGGGCCAGCTGAACTATCAGGACGAGCCGTCGACGACCACGCGCGAGAGCCGTTCGGCGAGCCTGATCGGCAGCGTTTCGATCCCGCTCTATGAGGCCGGCGCGGTCTATTCGCGGGTGCGCGCGGCCCGCCATGCGGTGAACCAGCGCCGCGCCCAGCTCGACGACGTGACGCGCGAGGCGCTGCAGGCCGGCGCTTCCGCCTTCGAGGATGTGGCGGCCAACCGGGCCCGGATGGATTCGCTGCGCGCCGCGATCGAGGCCAACCAGATCGCGCTTGAAGGCGTGGAGCAGGAGGCGGCGGTCGGCTCGCGCACCGTGCTCGACGTGCTGGATGCCGAGCAGACGCTGCTCGACAGCCAGGTCAACCTGGTTACCGCCGTGCGCGACGAGCTGGTGGCAACCTTCCGCGTCTATGCCGCGATCGGCCAGTTGACCGCCCTGCAACTCGGCTTGCCCGTGGAAATCTACGATGTCGAGGGCCCCTATCAGCAGACGCGCGGAAAGTGGTGGGGCAGCGGGATCGAAAGCGAGTATCCGACCAACAAATAGTGTATCGGCGCAAGCATGGAGGCAGGTCTGGTGTCTGCGCCGGTTTTCCACTAGGGTGTGAGGCCAGAATCCGGGCAAGCTCCGGGCTGGCAGGGGGCCATGAGCGACAGCACTACCCAAGAACCGTCCATGGAGGAGATCCTGGCGTCGATACGCCGGATCATCTCGGAGGATTCGCCGGGCGATACCCCTGCAGAAGCGGCGCCTCCGCCTCCGCCTCCGCCGCCGCCCCCACCGCCGCGGCCTGCGGCCAAGGCAAAACCGGCAGTGGCAGAGCCGCCACCGCCGCCACCGCCTCCTCCACCCCCGCCGCCGCCGGTCGAGATCCCAGAGGATGTGCTCGAACTGACCGAGCCGGTCGAGGAGCCGGCTTTCGAGCCCGAGCCAGAGCCGGAACCCGAGCCGGAGCCCGAGCCGCTGTTCCAGCCGCCGCCCCGCCGCGCGCCCCCGCCGCCACCGCCGGCGCCCGAATGGTCGCCGCAGCCGATGATGCGGGGCATGCCGGAGGACAGCCTGATCTCGCCGCCGCCGCGGCAGGAGACGATCAACGCCTTTGCCAACCTGCGCTCGCACCTGGAGCAGGATTATCCCGAGACGCCCATCGGCGCCGGCCACAAGACGCTGGAATCCCTCACCAAGGAGGTGATGCGCCCGATGCTGCGCGAGTGGCTCGACAATAACCTGCCCCACATCGTCGAGCGGCTGGTGCGCGAGGAGATCGAGCGCATGGTGAGCGAGGCCCAGGCCAAGAAGAACCTGTTCTAGGCCGCGCGCCACGGCTTGGCAGGGACGGGGGCGGCGGCTAGAACGTCAGGCCCACCGGAAGGCCGCGACATGTCCGATAGCCCCGCCCTCGACAAGACCTATGATCCCGCCACCGCCGAAGCGCGGCAATATGCGCGCTGGGAACAGGCGGGCGCCTTCGCCTGCGATCCCGGCTCCACGGCCGTACCCTATACCATCATGATGCCGCCGCCCAACGTGACCGGCAGCCTGCACATGGGCCATGCCCTGAACGGCACGGTGCAGGACGCGCTGATCCGCTGGCACCGCATGCGCGGCTTCGATGCCTTGTGGCAGCCGGGCCAGGACCATGCCGGCATCGCCACCCAGATGGTGGTCGAGCGGCTGCTGGAGAAGGAGCAGAAGACGCGCGGCGATCTCGGCCGCGATGCCTTCGTTGCCCGGGTTTGGGAATGGCGGGCGGAATCCGGCGGCACCATCAGCCGGCAGTTCCGCCGGCTGGGCGCCTCGGCGGACTGGGCGCGCGACCGCTTCACCCTGGACGAGGGGCTGAACCGCGCCGTGCGCAAGGTGTTCGTGGAGCTCTACCGGCAGGGGCTGATCTACAAGGACAAGCGCCTGGTCAACTGGGACCCCAAGCTGGGCACGGCCGTGTCCGACCTGGAGGTCGAGCAGCGCGAGGTGAAGGGCAAGCTGTGGTACTTCAAGTATCCGATCGAGGGGATTGAAAACACGTATATAACGGTCGCCACCACGCGACCGGAGACGATGCTGGGCGACAGCGCCGTGGCAGTCCACCCGCAGGACCCGCGGTTCAGGGATCTGGTCGGGCGGCAGGTGCGTCTGCCATTGGTCGGCCGCCTGATCCCGGTGATTGCCGACGAGTATTCCGATCCCGACAAGGGCACCGGCGCGGTGAAGATCACGCCGGCCCATGACTTCAACGACTTCGAGGTCGGCAGGCGGCATGGGCTGGAGGCGATCAGCGTGCTCGACGAGGCGGCCTGTCTGATCGACGGCGAGCCGGTGCCGGCGGCCTATCGCGGCCTGCCGCGCTTTGTCGCCCGCGAGCGCATCGTGGCCGACATGGAGGCGCTGGGACTGCTGGAGAAGGTGGAGCCGCACACCCATGCGGTGCCGCATGGCGACCGCGGCGGCGTGCCGCTGGAGCCGCGCCTGACGGACCAGTGGTACTGCAATGCGGCTGCCCTGGCGAAGGCCCCCATCGCCGCCGTGGAGACCGGGAAAACCCTGCTGTTTCCGAAACATGCGGAGAAGACCTTCTTCGAGTGGATGCGCAACATCCAGCCCTGGACGATCAGCCGGCAGCTCTGGTGGGGGCATCAGATCCCGGCCTGGTACGGGCCGGACGGGCAGGTCTTCGTGGCCGAGACGCAGGCCGAGGCGCAGAGCCTGGCCGATGCCCATTATGGCAGCCCGGTCACCATCACCCGCGACCCGGATGTGCTGGACACCTGGTTCTCCTCCGCACTGTGGCCGTTCTCGACCCTGGGCTGGCCCGATCCGGCGCCGGAGGTGGCACGCTACTACCCCGGCGACGTGCTGGTGACCGGCTTCGACATCCTGTTCTTCTGGGTCGCCCGGATGATGATGATGGGCTGCCATTTCATGGGCGATGTGCCGTTCCGCCACGTCTTCCTTCACACCCTGGTGCGCGATGCCAAGGGCCAGAAGATGTCGAAGACCCGCGGCAACGTGATCGATCCGCTGGTGCTGATCGATCGCTACGGGGCCGATGCGCTGCGCTTCTCGCTGGCCTCCTACGCCTCGCTGAACCGCATCAACTTCTCTGAGAAGCACGTTGAATCGTCGCGCAATTTCGTGACCAAGCTGTGGAATGCGGCGCGCTTTGCGGCGATGAACGGCTGTCGCCCCGACACCGGCTTCGATCCTGCCGCCTGCCGGCTCACCGTGACGCGCTGGATCATCGGCGAGGTCGACGCCCTCAGGCGCACGCTCGACGCCGCCTTCGCCGAGTACCGATTCAACGATGCCACCGCGGCCCTTCACCAGTTCATCTGGGGCAGCTTCTGCGACTGGTACCTGGAGCTGGTGAAGCCGCTGTTCCAGGCCGGCGGCGAGGCGGCGGCGGAGGCGCGGGCCGCCACGGCCTGGGTGCTGGACCGCATCCTGGTGCTGCTTCACCCGATCTGCCCCTTCGTGACAGAAGAACTGTTCGAGCGCCTGGGCGAGCGCCAGGGCGCCCTGCTGATCCGCCACCCCTGGCCGGCCGAGCCGGCGCCGCTGGCCGATCCGGCGGCGGCGGCGGAGATCGGCTGGCTGGTTTCCTTCGTCTCGGCGATCCGCTCGGTGCGGGCCGACATGAACGTGCCGGCGGCCACCGCGGTGACGCTTCAGGTCAAGGATGCGGGCGAGGCGACGGCGGCATGGCTCGCCCGCCACCGCGAGGTGATCCTGCGCCTGGCGCGGGCGGCCGACATCGTGAGCGTGGCGGGATTCGGCCCCGGCACCGCCCAGGTGGTGGTGGGCGAGGCCACCATCGGCCTGCCGCTGGAAGGGGTGATCGACCTTGCCGCCGAGCGTGCGCGCCTCGCCAAGGAGATCACCCGCTGCACGGCCGAGATCGCCAAGGTCGATGCCCGCATGGGCAATGCCGAGTTCATGGCCAAGGCGCCGGAGGAGGTGGTGGCCGAGAACCAGGAGCGGCGGGCGGAGTTTGCCGCCGCCCGCGAGCGCTACACGGCCGCCTTGGCGCGGCTAGGCTGAGCGGCTATCCTGCCCGGCATGAGGAAGATCGGCCAGGTGCTTGTTCTGCTTGGGCTTGCCGGCTGTGCGGGCGTGCTGGGCGGCGGCCCGGAAACGGCGGTGGCAACCTCGCCGCCTCTGCCGGCCGCCTGCCAGCTTCGCGCGCTCGATGGCGCCGTGCTGGCGCAGTTCCAGGCGCCGGGCAGCTTCCGCCCGCCGGCCGGGGATGGCGGGCTGCTGCT
>CAZEQG010000130.1:0-7618 GCA_964514295.1 uncultured Alphaproteobacteria bacterium | reverse complement strand
AGCGGCGAGCGGGCGCTGATCCTGCTGGGCGGGGCGGCCGTGCGCGAGCGCGCGCTGATGCTGGCCGGGCGCCTCCGCGCCCGCACCGGCTGCGACATCATGGGCCAGATGGCCAATGCAAGGATGGAGCGCGGGGCGGGGCGGGTGAATGTGGAGCGGGTGCCCTATCCGGTCGACATGGCGCTCGCCCGGCTCAGCGGCTTCCGCCATGTCATCCTGGTCGGGGCGAAGGCGCCGGTCGCCTTCTCCGCCTATCCCGGCACGCCCTCGGTGCTGCTGCCGACCGGCTGCCAGGTTCACCGCCTGGCCGAGCCGGGGGAGGATCTGGAGGCGGCCCTCGCCGCCCTGGCCGAAAGCGTGGGTGCGGCCGGCACGCCGCCGGCGCAGCTCCAGCCCGCCGACCGCCCGGGCCGGCCCAGCGGCGCGCTGACCGTGGACAGTGCCGCCGCCGCCATCGGCGCCACCCTGCCGGAAGGCGCCATCGTGGTGGACGAGAGCGTCACCTCCGGCCGCAATCTGCATCCCTACACCAAGGGGGCGGCGCCGCATGACTGGCTCCAGCTCACCGGCGGGGCGATCGGCATCGGCATCCCGCTGGCCGCCGGTGCCGCCATCGGCGCGCCCGGCCGTCCGGTGCTGAACCTGGAGGGCGACGGCAGCGGCTTCTACACGCTCCAGGCCCTGTGGACCCAGGCCCGCGAGAACCTGCCGGTGACCACGGTCATCTGGGCCAACCGGTCCTACGCCATCCTGCACCATGAGCTGGCGAATGTCGGTGCCGGAAACCCCGGGCGCAAGGCGATCGACATGCTGACCCTGGACCGTCCGGACCCGGACTGGGTGTCGCTGGCCCGCGGCTTCGGCGTGCCCGGCCGGCGCGTGGACACCGCCGAGGACTTCACCGCCGCCCTGGAGCATGGCTTTTCCAGCGGCGGGCCCTACCTGATCGAGGCCCGGATCTGACGGCGTGGCCGGGCCGGCGGGCCTCTAGCCGCCGGCCCAGTTCACCGCGATGACCGCGATGTCGTCCGATTGCGGCGCGCCGGCGGCGTGGCTGTCGACGGCGGCGACCAGACGTTCGACCAGGGCCGGGGGCGGCAGCGGCCCCTCGCCGAGGCTTGCCTCCAGCCGCGCATCCTCGAACAGGACATGCTCGGGGTTCATCGCCTCGGTCACGCCGTCGGAATAGACCACCAGCGTGTCGCCGGGGCCGAGCGTCAGCGCGCCGCCGCGATAGGGCACGCCCTCCATCATGGCCAGGGCGAGCCCGCCGATGGCGCCGATGCGCTCCAGCCGGCCGTCGGCGCGCAGCACATAGGGCGGGCAGTGGCCGGCATTGGCGTAGGCGACGGTGCCGCTGTCGAGATCGATCAGGCCGAGGAACAGGGTGACGAACATCGACAACTCGTTGTTCGCCGCCAGCAGGTCGTTCACCTCTGCCAGCACCGCGGCCGGATCGTCGGTCGAGCCGGCGATCGAGCGGACCAGGCTGTAGGTGCGCGCCATGAACAGGGCGGCCGCCGCCCCCTTGCCGGACACGTCGCCCAGCACCACGCCGGCCCGCCGCCGGCCGTCGAGCACGAAGAAGTCGATCAGGTCGCCGCCCACCTCCAGGGCCGGGCGCAGCAGCGCCGACATCGCCAGCGGCAGCGCCGGGGTGGGCGCCGGCACCGCACGCGGCACCATGGTGAGCTGCATGGCGCGCGCCGCCAGCAGGTCCTGCTGGGCGCGCTCCAGCGCCTTGCGGCTTTCATCGCGCAGCCGCTTCTTCTCCAGGCAGGAGACGACGCGGGCGCGCAGCAGCGTTGGGTTGAACGGCTTGGAGATATAGTCCTCGGCGCCCAGCTCGATGCAGCGCACCACGCTGTCGATCTCGGTCAGGGCCGAAATCACGATGATCGGCAGGTTGACCAGCAGCCCCTCGGCCTTCAGCGCCTCCAGGGTCTCGTATCCGTTCATCTCCGGCATCATGATGTCGAGCAGCACCAGGTCGGGCTGCTCGCCGCGGATCGCCGCCAGCGCCTCCACCCCGTTCTCCGCCTGGGTCACTTTCTCGCAGCCCAGCCGGGTCAGCCGCCGCACCAGAAGGTCGCGGTTCTCGGCGACATCGTCGACCACCAGCACGCGGGTGTTCGGCGGCACCACCGATTGCGGGCGGGTCCGCTCGCCACGTTCGCCACGCTCGCGGCGCGGCCGGTCGGCAGGCTGCTCCCAATCGGCCATAGTCAATCCTTGGTCGGCACCGGGATGCCGATGCGGGCGAGCTGGGCCGCCATCTTCTCCAGCAGCCGGGGCAGCTCGACCGGCTTGGTGTCATAGTCGTCGCAGCCGGCCGCGAGCGCCTTCTCTCGGTCGCCGGCCATGGCGTGGGCGGTCAGCGCGATGATCGGGATGGCGCGGGTCTTTTCGGAGGCGCGCAGGCGGCGGATGGCCTCCCAGCCATCGACCACCGGCAGGCCCATGTCCATCAGGATCAGGTCCGGCATCTCGGCATGCGCGCGGTCGATGCCCTGCTGGCCGTCCTCCGCCGTGGTCACGGCATAGCCCTTGCGGGTCAGGCGCCGGGTCAGCATATCGCGGTTCATCTCGTTGTCCTCGACCATCAGCACGCGGGCCATGGTGCTACTCCGCCGCCTTCGCGCCGTCGCCGGTGCGCCGGCCGGCCAGGGTGCGCTTCACCAGGGCATCGAGTTCGGTCATCGTCACGGTTCCCTTGGTCACCACCTGCTGGGTGCGGGCGCGCAGGAATTCCTGCTCCACGCTGGTCAGCGTCTTTGCCGTCACCACGATCACCGGCAGGTCGCGCCAGGCCGGCTCGGCGGCGATCGCCTCCAGGAAGGCGAAGCCGTCCATCTCCGGCATCATCAGGTCGAGCAGCACCAGCGAGGGCGCCGGGTTCGCCGCCAGCCACGCCAGGGCATCACTGCCGTTCGTCGCTTCGGCCACCCGCAGGTCCACCCGCTCCAGCGCCCGCCGCATCACCTCGCGGACATCGGCCTCGTCCTCGACGATCAGCACCGGCCCGCCCTGATCGTTCAGGCAGTGCCGGCGCACCACCTCGACCAGGCGCTGGCGGTCCAGCGGCTTGGTCAGGAAATCGGCGGCGCCGAGCGAGAAGCCCAGCCCCTTGTCGTCGAGGATGGTGACCATGATCACGGGGATGTCGCGGAGCTGCGGGTTCGCCTTCAGCATGCCGAGCACCGTCCAGCCGTCGAGCTTGGGCATCAGCACGTCGAGGGTGATGGCGTCGGGCTTGTGCTGCCCGGCCATGTCCAGCGCCTCCTGGCCGTTATGCGCGTGGACCACGGCGAAACCGGCCTTGCTGAGGGTGTGGCTGATCAGGTCGTGGTTCACCGGGTCATCGTCCACCACCAGGATGGTGCGGCCCACGCCTTCGCCGGGGGCCACGGTCGCGCGTCCCGCCAGCGTCGGTTCCGCCGCCGGCGCCGGTTCCTGCGCGCCGGCATGCTGGGGCAGGGTCATGATGAAGGTCGAGCCCTTGCCAACCTCGCTCTCGACCGCGATGTGGCCGCCCAGCATCTCGCAGAAGCGCTTGGTGATGGCAAGGCCAAGGCCGGTGCCGCCATATTTCTTCGTGGTCGAGCTGTCGGCCTGGGTGAAGGCCTGGAACAGCTTGCCCATCTGCTCGGCCGTCATGCCGATGCCGCTGTCGATGATGCGGAACTCGATCATCGGCCGCGCGCCGGGCAGGGACGCGACCTTGAGGGTCACCGTTCCCTCCTTGGTGAACTTGCTGGCGTTGCTCAGCAGGTTCAGCAGGTTCTGCTTCACCTTGGTGACGTCGGAGTGCATGGCGCCGAGGCCGGGCGGGCAGTCGACCACCAGGGTGTTGGCGTTCTTCTGCACCATCGGCTCGATCAGCGTGCGCACCTCGCCCACCAGGGCATTGACGTCGAAGTCCTCGAGGTAGAGGTCCATCCGCCCGGCCTCGATCTTCGACAGGTCGAGGATGTCGTTGATCAGCCCCAGCAGATGCTTGCCGGCGGTCTCGATCTTCTTCAGGTCGGGCAGGAAGTCGTCCAGCTCCTCGTCCTCGGCCTCTTCCTGGAGGATCTGGCTGTAGCCGATGATGGCGTTCAGCGGCGTGCGCAGCTCATGGCTCATATTGGCCAGGAACTCGGACTTGGTGCGGGTGGCCTGCTCGGCGATCTGGCGCTGGCGTTCCGCCTCGTCGCGCGCCGCCTCGGCCTCGGCCCGGCTGCGCTCGCTCTCCTCCAGCGCCATCTCGGCCGCGCCGGCGGCATCGAGCGCGCGCTCCTTGGCGCGCTCGGCGTCCAGCCTTGCCTGGATGGTGTCGCGGGCATTCTCGCGGAACACCACCAGGGCCCGCGACATGTCGCCGATCTCGTCGCCGGCGGCCAGTGCCGGGATCGGCGCCTCCAGCTCGCCGGTCGCGATCCGGCGCATGCTGTCGGCGATGGCAAGCAGGCGCCGCACGATGCTGCGCCCGACATAGAGCCAGACGATCAGCACCGCCAGAACCAGGCTGACGGCGGCCAGGATCAGCATGATGCGCTGGCCGCTCTCCACCTGGATGCGCGAGGCGACGGCGGCATCCACGGCCGAGGCGCGGGTTTCGTCCACCAGCTCCTGCACGGCAAAGCGCAGGCGCACGGCCAGTGTCTGGGTGGTGGAAAGCTGCTGGGTGCGCAGCTCGACCGTGGCCAGCTCGTCGCGGTGCACCTGGAACAGCCCGTTCGGGCCCCGGCCATGGCCGACGAAGCGGTCGACCAGCTCGCTCACCCGCCGCTGCTCGGCCAGCCGCCCGAGGGTGGCGAGGTCGACGTTGATCTGGTGGATATGGGCGTTGAAGCGCTCCTCCAGCGGCCCCAGCAGGGCGGCGTCGTCGATCCCGGCTACCTGGTTCAGCACGCCGAACACGGAGTTCACCTCGGCCCGCAGCTCAAGGGCGGCATGCAGCGTCGGCAGGTAATGCTCGGTCACCTCCGCGATGGTGGCCACACCCTCCGGCCGGTTGGGGTCGGCCACCCGCTCCAGCGAGACGGTCGCCTCGAACAGCGCCTCGTCGGCGATCGGGGTCAGTTCGCGGATCAGCCGGTCATAGGCGGTGCCGAGCGAGGCGACCAGCCGCTCGCGCCAGCGTTCGTAACGGATGCGCTGCTGGACGATGCGGTCCAGCTCCACCATGGCCGCTTCCATCTCGGCCACCAGCGGGGTGATCTGGGCGATCTGCTGGGCCTGGCCGCGCAGTTCGAGCAGGTTCTTGATCTCCCCGATCAGTGCCTTCACCGCATTCAGCCCGGCATCGATCTCGCGCTTGCGCTGGCTGCGCTGGAGTTCGTTCTGGGCCCGCGCGAACAGTGGTGCCACGGCGGCGATGTTGGCGGTCCGCCCGGCAAGATCGAGGGAGGAGATGGCTTCCGGCATCGCCCGCTCGGCAATGTCGACCGTCGACCGCCAGAACAGATCGAAGCGGTGATACGACACACCGGTTGCAACAAGCGTCAATGCCACGATCACGCCGAAGGCCAGCAGCAGCCGGGCCGACAGGCCGAACCGCAGCCGCCGCGAGTCCTGTTTGCGCACCATCACCGTTCCCCGGCCCGTGCTGGGCCCCTGCGTCGGCTAAAGCTGAACGGGCGGGCCGGTGAATTCAAGCACGAAGGCATGGCAGACCGGCGCTGATTCCGCTTGCTTCCCAGCCGCCGGTATCGTGATAGTTTCATGTAATAGCAATAACATCGTCGTCGGCTCCGGCGCGATGGTCGATCCAGAAGGGACCCGGGCTCGAGGGCCATGCTGACGCTCAAAGACACGCGCGCCTCCTACAAGCGAATCGCCTACCTCTACGATGTGTTCGAGAACGCGATCTTCGACGAAGGGCGCAAGATCGCGGCGGACCTGGTGAACGCGAAGCCGCGGCAGCGCATCCTCGATGTCGGTTGCGGCACCGGGCTGGCGCTGCCGCTGTTCCGGCGCGATGCCGATGTGGTCGGGATCGACGCCTCGCCCGACATGCTGCGCCGGGCGCAGCGCCGGGTGGTGCGCAAGCGCCTGGGCAATGTGGTCGGGCTGGTCGAGATGGATGCGCTGAACATGGCCTTCCCCGACGACAGCTTCGATGCCGTGCTCGGCATGCACATCGCCTCGGTGGTGGCCGATCCCTTCCGGCTGATCGCCGAGATGAAGCGGGTGTGCCGGCCCGATGGCGACATCATCCTGGTGAACCACTTCGCCTCGAAGAAGGGGGTGATGCGGCTGATCGAGCGGGCCTGCATGCCTTTCGGCGAGGTGATCGGCTTCCACCCCGACATCCGCATGCGCAACCTCATCTCCGGCGCCGGCCTGCATGTGGCGCAGGTCAAGCGCGTCAATCTCGGCGGCTACTGGCGCCTGATCCATTTCGTCAACCGCCCGGCGGCGGCGGACGAGGGCGCGAGCGTCGCCGCCTAAGCCGCGGTTGCCGGCACCGGGGCGGGCCGGCCGAACAGGTATCCTTGCAGGAAGGCCACACCGGCCTGGCGCAGCCACTCGGCATCGGCCGGTTCCTCGATGCCTTCGGCGATGGTCCGGGCGCCCAGCTTGCGCGACAGGTCGACAAGGTTGCCGACGATCGCCTGCTTCGTGGGGTTTGTGCTGATGCCGCGGATCAGCCCCATGTCGATCTTCACATAGTCGGGCAGAAGCTCGTCCAGGATCCGCAGGCTGTTGTATCCCGATCCGAAATCGTCGAGCGCGACCTGGAACCCGTGCCGCCGGTAGTGGCCGAGAATGCCCTTCAGATGCAGCAGGTTGTGGTGCTGCTCGGACTCGATCACCTCGAACACCACCCGGTCGTGGTCGATCCCCAGCTCGTCGATGCGGGCGATCGTGGTGCGCAGGCAGAAGGCAGGGTCGTAGAGCGCGTTCGGGCTGAAGTTCACGAACAGCCGGCCGGGCAGGCCCGACTTGCCGAAGCGGGAGACCGCGGAGAGCCGGGCGCGCAGGTCGGTCTGGAAGGTCAGCCCGGCGGCATTGGCCGCGGCGATGATATGGCCGGCCGAGATCACGACGCCGTCGGCGTCGATGCCGCGCAGCAGCGCCTCATGGGCGAAGATGCCCTCGCCATCGGCGTGCATGATCGGCTGGAACCAGCTGGTCAGCCGGTCCTGCCCCAGCAGCGCGATCAGCCAGCCGGCGCTGTGCCGGGCCAGCGCCCGGCTGAGCGGCTCGACCTTGGGGAAATCCGCAAAGCCAGGTTCGCGATCGCCCGGCAGCAGCAGGCACTTCACATCCTCCTGCTCCTTTTCGCCCAACAGCCCTGACAGCTCCACCAGCGTCTCGGTCAGGGCAGCGCCGGCGATGCGCAGCAGCACCGTCCGCCCCGCCGGCAGGATCTCGCGGCTGCGGCCGGGGCCGAGCGGCCAGCCGGCGAGCTTGGCAAAGGTGTGGCCGCCGGGCGGCGCCCACAGGTACAGGCGGCAGTCGCCGGTGACGGGATCGGGGAGCTGTTCGCAATCGATGCAGGCCATGGCAGGAGAGCATAGTGCGGCGGCCCCGGGGTTCAAGCGCCGGGGGCGCAGCCGGCCGCCGAAGGTGTTGACGCGCGCGCTGGGACCGCCAAGGCTGCGCCGATGTCCGCCAGCCTGCCATTCCG
>CAZEQG010000129.1:0-7619 GCA_964514295.1 uncultured Alphaproteobacteria bacterium | reverse complement strand
CGGGCCGCCCTCGCCGCCGCCGGGCTGTCGGCCGAGGCGATGGCCTTCGACGCCGGCGAAGGCGCCGCCGGCGCCGCCGCCATCGCCGACATCGCCCGGCGTCATGGCCGTTTCGACATCCTGGTCAGCAACGCCGCCTGGTCGCTGCGCAAGCCCGCCATCGAGCACAGCGACGACGAGTGGGACGCCACCATCGCCGCCAGCCTCAGCGCCAGCTTCCGTCTGGCCCGGACGGCGGCGCGCGCGATGCTGCCGGCGGGCTACGGGCGGATCCTGTTCACCGCCTCCATCAACGCCTTCGTGGTGCGCCCCGGCATGGTCGGCTATGCCGCCGCCAAGACCGGCATGCTCGGAATGACGCGGGCCCTTGCGGTGGAGCTGGCGCCGGCCGGGATCACGGTGAATGCCATCGCACCCGGCTATTTCCCGACCGAGGGCAACGCCGCCACACGGCGCAACGATCCCGGCTTCGAGGCGCGCATCGCCCAGCGCACCCCGATGGGCCGCTGGGGCAGGCTGGAGGAGCTGGGGGCGGCGGCGGTATATCTGGCGGCACCGGCATCCGGCTTCACCACCGGCACGGTGCTGACGGTCGATGGCGGGCTGACGGTGGCGATCTAGGGAAGGCAGGCGGATACATGATCATTGCGGCAGATCGCCTCGAGCGCGCGGTTGCGGCCATCTTCCTGGCGGCGGGATCGAGCCCGCGCGAGGCCGGGCTGATCGCCAGCCACCTGGTGCTGGCCAATCTCAGCGGCCACGATTCGCACGGGGTGGGCATGGTGCCGGGCTATATCGCCGCGGTCGGCCGCGGCGACATGAAGCTGAACCACCGCCTGTCGCTCGCCCGCGACGATGGCGCCATCCTGGTCTGCGACGGCGGCAACGGCGCCGGCCAGGTGATGGCCTTCGAGGCGATGGAGCTGGGCATCGCCCGGGCGCGCGAGCGCGGTGCCGCCATCGTCGCCCTGCGCGACAGCTACCACATCGGGCGGATCGGCCACTGGGCCGAGCAGTGCGCGGCGGCCGGCATGGTCTCGCTGCATTTCGTGAACGTGCCGGCCCATGCCGCCGTCGCCGCCTTTGGCGGCACCGCCCCGCGGCTCGGCACCAATCCGTTCTGCGTCGGCTTCCCGCGGCCGGGTGGCGAGCCGATCATCGTCGACTTCGCGACCAGCCGCTGGGCGGTCGGCAAGGTGCGCGTCGCCTGGAAGAAGGGCGAGCCGGTGCCGCCGGGCACCCTGCTGGATGCCGAGGGACGGCCGACCCGCGACCCGGCCGTGATCTTCGAGCCGCCGGTCGGCGCCCTGCTGCCCTTTGGCGAGCACAAGGGCTTCGGGCTGGCGCTGGCCTGCGAGATCCTGGCCGGGGCGGTGATCGGCGGGCTGACGCAGGACGGCACGCCGATGGCGGCGATCACCAATTCGATGCTGTCGGTGGTGCTGTCGCCGGCCGCGGTGGGCGGCGGGCGCTATGCGGCCCAGCTCGACACCCTGGCCGCCTGGGTGGCGAGCGAAGACGGCGTGTGCCTGCCCGGGGAGCCGGAGCGCGAAAGGCGGGCCAGGCTGCGACGCGACGGGGTCGCCATCGACCCCGCCTCCTGGGCGGAGATCGTGGCGGCGGCCGCCAGCGTCGGCATCGCCGACCTGGAGGCGGCGGCCGGCTGACGGGGGAAGACAATGCTGACGCGAGACCAGATCGAGACCTATCACCGGGACGGCTTCATCGTCCTGCCCGATGTCCTGGACCCCGCCCTGATCGTCGAGCTGCGGGCGGTGACCGATGCCATCGTGGCCGGCGCCCGCAATGTCACGGCCCATGACGAGGTCTACGACCTGGAGCCTTCGCACAGCCCCGGCGATCCGCGCGTGCGGCGCATCAAGAAGCCGCACCGGGTGCACCCGGTGTTCGACCGGGTGATGCGGCACGAGGCCATCCTGTCAGTGCTGCGCCCGCTCATCGGCCCGGCCATCCGCTTCGACGAATCGAAGCTGAACATGAAGTCGCCCGAGTACGGCTCGGCCGTGGAATGGCACCAGGACTGGGCCTTCTACCCCCACACCAACGACGACCTCTGCGCCGTCGGCGTGATGATGGACGACTGCGGGCCCGAGAACGGCCCGCTGCTGTTCATCCCCGGCAGCCACAAGGGGCCGGTCTACGACCATCATGCCGACGGGCATTTCGCCGGCGCGATCGACCCCACCGCCTGCGACATCGACTTCACCCGCGCCGTGCCCGCCCTGGGCCGCGCCGGCAGCATCTCCGTGCACCACGTCCGCCTGGTGCACGGCTCGGCGATGAACACCTCCGACCGGCAGCGCCGGCTGCTGCTCTACCAGTACTGCGCCGCCGATTCCTGGCCGCTGGCGCCGAACGGCATGCCGGCCGACTGGGCGGCTTGGCGCGAGCGGGTGGTCTGCGGGGAGGTGGACCTCATCAGCCCCCGGGTGACCGCCGTGCCGGTGCGCCTGCCCCTGCCGCCGCCCAAGCGCGCCGGCTCGATCTACGAGACCCAGCGCGATGCGGCCAACCTCTACTTCGCCCCGCCGGTGAAAGCGCGCGATGGCCGGCCCGCTGACGCCTGAGCAGGCCGCCTGCTACCGCGCACGGGGCTATCTCGCCCCCCTTCCAGCCTTCGAGCCGGACGAGACGGCGGCGATGCGGCGCCGCTTCGAGGCGCTGCTGGCGCGCGAGGGCGGCGTCCTGTCCCGCGCGACCAACACCCGCCCCCATCTGCTGCTGCCCTGGATCGACGAGGTCATCCGCGACCCCCGCGTGCTCGACCCGGTGGAATCGATCCTGGGGCCGGACATCCTGTGCTGGGCCTCGGGCTTCTTCGCCAAGCGGCCGGGCGACGGCGCCTTCGTGTCCTGGCATCAGGACGCCACCTACTGGGGCCTGTCCTCCCATGAGGTGGTGACCGCCTGGATCGCGCTCACCCCCAGCACGCCGGAAACCGGCTGCCTGCGCGTACTGCCCGGCAGCCATGCCCGCCAGCTCGCCCATGCCGACAGCTTCGCGCCCGACAACATGCTCTCGCGCGGCCAGGAGGTGGCGGTGGCGGTGGACGAGGCTGAGGCCGCCGACATCGTGCTGGCGGCGGGCGAAATGTCCCTGCACCATGTGCTGATCGTCCACGGCTCCGGCCCCAACCGTGGCGGCGACTGGCGGATCGGCCTGACCGTGCGCTACATCCCGACCCACATCCGCCAGCAGTCCCCGATCAGGGACAGCGCGATGCTGGTGCGCGGGCAGGACCGCTACGGCCATTTCGAGGCCGAGCGGCGCCCGGCCGCCGATTTCGCGCCGGAGGCGGTGGCCCATCACCGCGCCGTGCAGGAGCGGCTGAACACGATCACCGCCCTGGGCGCCCGCCAGCCGCTGCGGGCGCGCTGACGGCCGCCTATCCGCCGCGCCGGTCGCGCCAGCGGTAGTAGGCGATCGAGGGCGCAAGGAACCAGGGGTTGCCGGTGTAGAAGGGACGGGTCTCGAAGGCGAGCCCATCGAAGGCCGTCCTGCCTTCGGCCAGGCCCAGCAGGCGCTGGCCCATGCGGGTGCCGAGATAGCCCGCCATGCCGACGCCCGACCCGCAATAGCCCATGGCGTAGTGCAGCCCCTCATGCTCGCCGCAATGGGCGAGTTCATCGAAGGTGTAGGCGACCAGCCCCGCCCAGGAATGGCTCATCCGAACCCCGGCGAGTTCGGGGAACAGGCGTATCAGCTCGGCCCGCAGCAGCGGGCCGCTGACCCGCGGATCGGTCTCGTTCAGCGACACCCGGCCGCCGAACAGGATGCGCCGCCCGTCCGGCGACGCGCGGTAGTAGTAGACCACCTTGCGGGTGTCGCTGACGATCCGGTCGCGCGGCATCAGCCGGGCCATCACCTCGGGCGCCAGCGGCTCGGTTGCGATGATGTAGCTTCCGATCGGGATCACCCGGCGCCTCAGCCAGGGCACCAGCCTGCCGCTATAGCCGTTGGTGGCAATCGCCACCTGTCGGGCGGCGATCCGGCCGCGCGGCGTGTCGACCACGAAGCCGTCGCCCTCGCGGCTGATCGCGGTGGCCGGGGTGCGGGGATGCACATCGGCGCCCGCCGCCAGCGCCCGCTCCAGCAGGCCCTGGTGGAAGCGCGCCGGATCGAGCGAGCAATGCGCGGCCAGCAGCACGCCGCCGTGATAGGCGTCGCTGCCCAGCTCGCGGTGCTGCTCGGCCCGGGGCACCAGATGGGCTTCCACCTCCAGCCCCTTGACCTGGGCATCGAGGCCGCGGGCCAGCGCCTCGTACTGCGCCGGGCTGTGGGCGGCGTGGAAGCGGCCGCAGCGGCGGAAATCGCAGTCGATGCCCTCGGCGGCCACGAACTCCCCGGCCCAGGCCAGGGAATTGTGCCCATCGCGCAGGATGGCCAAGGCCCGTTCCGGCCCGTGCCGGCGGGCGAGCGCGGCAAAGCCTGGCTTGATGCTGGTCGATATCTGCCCGCCATTGCGCGTGCTGCAGCCAAAGCCCGCATCCTCGGCGTCCAGCACCACGGTGTGGCGGCCGCCACGCGCCGTCTGCAGCGCCGCCGCCAGGCCGGTGTAGCCGGAGCCGACCACCAGCACGTCGGCCCGCGCCGGCAGCGCGCGCTCCGCCAGGGCGGGCCGCGGCGTGCGCTCCCACCAGAAGGGTGTGGGCCGGAAATCCTCGGTGAACACGCTCATGCCCCCTGCCCTGCCCCTGCGGCTGCCTGCAGCACCATCGCGGCCCCCTTTTCGGCCACCATCATGGTGGGCGCGTTGGTGTTGCCGGAGGTTACGGCGGGAAACACCGAGGCGTCGATCACCCTGAGCCCCGCCAGCCCATGGACCTTCAGATCCGGCCCAACCACTGAAGCCGCCGGATCGGGCCCCATCCGGCAGGTGCCGACCGGATGGAACACGGTAGAGGCACGCCGGCGCACATCCTCGATCAACGCCTCGTCGGAGTCGACCCCGGGGCCGGGCTCCAGCTCGCGCTCGATGACGGCGGCGAGCGAGGGGGCGGCGGCGAGGCGGCGCAGCAGCCGGCTGCCCGCCAGCATCGCCGCCATATCCTCCGCGGTTGCCAGGGCGTTCGGCACGATCCGCGGCGGCGCCAGGGGATCGGCCGAGGCGATCTCCAGATACCCGCGGCTGGTCGGCCGGCAGGGCTGGGCGCTGACCAGGAAGCCCGGGAACGGGTCCGGGCGCATCAGCGCCCGCTTGCCGGGCATGGCCCGGGTGTAGCTGAGCGGCGAGAAGTAAAGCTGCATGTCGGGGCGCGCCAGCCCGTCGCGGCTGCGCACGAAGCCGCCCGCCTGGTTCACGCTCATCGCCAGCGGCCCGCGCCGGGTAAGCGCATAGCGCAGCGCGATGGCGATCCGCCCGCGCCAGCTTCCGAACACCTGGTTCAGCGTCGGCACCCTGGCCCGGTAGAGATGGTCGATGCACAGGTGGTCCTGGAGGTGGCGCCCCACCGCCGGGCTGTCCAGCACCACCGGGATGCCATGGCGGCCGAGCAGCGCCGCCGGGCCGACCCCGGAGTGCTGGAGCAGCAGCGGCGAATTGACCGCACCGGCGGCCAGGATCACCTCCGCCCTGGCGGTGGCGGCATGGCGGACCCCGCCCTTCAGGTACTCGACCCCGGCCGCCCGCCGCCCGGCGAAGCTGATCCGCGTCGCCAGCGCCGCCGTCTCGATCCGGAGGTTGCTCCTGCCACGGGCCGGCCACAGATAGGCCCGGGCAGCCGAAAGCCGCAGCCCGCCCCGGGTGGTGATCTGGTAAAATCCCACCCCCTCGGGCTCCGGGCCGTTGAAGTCCCCGGTGCGGGCAAGCCCGGCCTCTGCGCAGGCGGCAAGATAGGCAGCGCAGAGCGGGTGGCAGTCGGCCGACATGTCGGTCACCGTCACCGGCCCGCCCCGGCCGCGCCAGCCGGGATCGCCGGCCGGGAAATCCTCCAGGGCGCGGAAGAAGGGCAGCACGTCGCGCCAGCCCCAGCCGGGGTTGCCCAGCGCCGCCCAGTCGTCGAAATCGGCAGGCTGGCCGCGGACATAGACCATGGCGTTGATCGTGCCCGACCCGCCCAGCACCTTGCCGCGCGGCCAGTAGCCCCGACGCCCGGCAAGCGCCGCCTCGGGCTCGGTCAGGTACATCCAGTTCACGCGCGGGTCGAAGAACGACATGCCATAGCCGATCGGCACCTGCAGCCAGGGCCGGCGGTCGCTGCCGCCGGCCTCCAGCAGCAGCACGCTGTGCCGCCCGCCCTCGCTCAGCCGCGCCGCCACGATCGAGCCGGCCGAGCCGGCGCCGACAACGATGTAGTCATAGGCGTTCATGGCCCGAGCATGGCCATGGATTGGTCGCCATGGCAGGGCCAATTTCGACAATGCACCATGCCACTAGCCCCGCCGCGGGCGGCCGAGGCTGCGCAGCACCTCGGCCAGCACCTCCACCCCGGCGCGGATCTCCTGCGGCTTGATGCCGCCGAAGCCCAGCACCAGCCCGTTCTCGGCGATCGGCGCGATGGTGAAGCGGGCGATCGGCGACACCACGATGCCGCGGGCGGCGGCCGCCCGCGCCACCGCGATCTCGGAGAATTCGGGCGGCAGATGGCCGATGGTGTGCAGGCCGCTGCCGGTCGCCGCGACGTCCAGCAGGCCGGCGAGCTCGCGCGCGGCGGCCTGCCGCAGGGCGGCGTGCCGCTCCTCGTAGATCCGGCGCATCCGCCGCAGGTGGGCGGCGAAATGGCCTTCCTGGATGAATTCGGCCACCACCGCCTGGGGGCTGGAAGGCACGCCGGACACGAAGGCCGTCGAGACCTTCTCGAAAGTCTCCACCAGCGAGGGCGGGACCAGCATGAAGCCCAGCCGCAGCGCCGGAAACAGCGACTTGCTGAAGGTCCCCACATAGATCACGAGGCCGGTGCGGTCGACGCTCTTCAGCGTCGGCAGTGGCGGGCGGCGGTAAAAGAACTCGCCGTCATAATCGTCCTCGACGATCCAGGCGCCGGCCTGCTCGGCCGAGCGCAGCAGGGCAAGCCGCCGCTCCAGGCTCATGATGTGGCCGAGCGGCTGCTGGTGGGAGGGGGTGACGAAGACCAGGCGAAAGTCGCGGGCCCGGCGCAGCCCCTCCTCGACGCACAGCCCCTCGCCGTCGACCGGCACCGCCACCAGCTCGGCGCCGCTGGCAAGGAAACCGTTGCGCGCCCCGATGGCCCCGGGATTCTCGAACCACACCTTGTCGCCGGGGTTCAGCAGCACCGTGCCAATCAGGTTGAAGGCCTGCTGCGCCCCGCCGACGATGAAGATCTGCCCGGCCTCGCAGGCGATGCCGCGATTGGCCCGGAGATGGGCGGCGATCGCCGCGCGCAGCGGCGGATGGCCGAGCGGCGGGCCATAGCCCAGCACATCCTCGCGAGCACCCCGCCAGTGCCGCGCCGCCAGACGCGCCCATTGCGCCATCGGAAAGGCGTCGAAGGCCGGCAGCGCGGTAATGAAGGCGCGCGGCGCATGGGGCAGGCGCGGCCGGTCGCTGAAGCGGTCGACCGCCCAATGGATCGCCTTGGACAGGCTCGGCCGCTCCACCGGGCGGGGGCTGGCGGCCTGCGGCGGCGGCGGCGGCCGTT
>CAZEQG010000128.1:0-7620 GCA_964514295.1 uncultured Alphaproteobacteria bacterium | reverse complement strand
GCCGTGCGCAGGCTGGCCCGGGTGTCGCCGGCGAGCGCGATCGCGCGGTCGAAGCCGGCCGTGTTCGCGGCGACGAAAGGGTTGCCTTCGCTGCGGGCCAGATCGCCAACCCCCGACAGGGCCGGGCTGCCGGCATCGAGCGTCCACTGGCCGGGCTGCTCCCGGCGCGCCTTCAGCGTCTCGATCGGGAAATAGCGCCAGGCTTCCTCGCGCGCCGCCGGCAGGCCGGCGGCATAGGCGCGCAAGCCCGCCTGGCGCAGGCCTGGCCAGCCGGCAGCCGGCAGTTCCAGCCCGAAATAGGGCGCGGCCGCCCGCAGCGGCACCACCGCAACCATCAGGCGGCCTCCAGCGTGTCCCCGTAGCCCGAGGCTTCGAGCTCCTTCGCGAGCTCCGGCCCGCCCGAGCGCAGAATGCGGCCGCGCGCCAGCACGTGCACGCGGTCGGGCACGATATGGTCGAGCAGGCGCTGATAGTGCGTGATCACCAGCATCGCCCGGTCCGGCGCGCGCAGCGCGTTCACCCCTTCGGCGACGATCTTCAGCGCGTCGATGTCGAGCCCCGAATCGGTCTCGTCCAGGATCGCCAGCCGCGGCTCCAGCAGGGCCATCTGGAGCACCTCGTTGCGCTTCTTCTCGCCCCCCGAAAAGCCGACATTCACCGCCCGCTTCAGCATCTCGTCGGTCATGCCGAGGGCGCGGGTGCGGGCCCGGGCCAGCTTGACGAACTGCATGGCGTCCAGCTCCGCCAGGCCGCGGGCGCGGCGCTGCGCGTTCAGCGCCGCCTTCAGGAAGGTGGTGTTGGGCACCCCCGGAATCTCGACCGGATACTGCATGGCCAGGAACAGGCCGAGATGGGCCCGCTCCTCCGGCGCCAGCGCCGTGATGTCCTGGCCATCGAACAGGATCTCGCCGGCCGTGACCGCATAGCCCTCGCGCCCTGCCAGCACATAGGACAGCGTGCTCTTGCCCGAGCCGTTCGGCCCCATGATGGCGTGCACCTGGCCGGCTTCGACCGCAAGGTCGATGCCCTTGAGGATCGGCTTGCCATCGACCTCGGCGTGCAGGCCGCGGATTTCCAGCAGGGCCATCAGCCGACACTCCCTTCCAGGCTGATGCCCACCAGCTTCTGCGCCTCGACGGCGAATTCCATCGGCAGCTCCTTCAGCACTTCACGGCAGAAGCCGTTGACGATCAGCGACACCGCATCCTCCGCCGACAGCCCGCGCTGGCGGCAGTAGAAGAGCTGGTCCTCGGAGATCTTCGCGGTGGTCGCCTCGTGCTCCACCCGGGCGCTGGGGTTGCGCTGCTCGATATAGGGCACGGTGTGGGCACCGCATTCCTGCCCGATCAGCAGCGAATCGCACTGGGTGTGGTTGCGCGCGCCATCGGCCTTGGCCGAGATGCGCACCAGGCCGCGATAGGTGTTGTTCGACCGCCCGGCGGAGATGCCCTTGGAGACGATGGTCGAGCGCGTGTTGCGGCCGAGGTGGATCATCTTGGTGCCGGTATCGGCCTGCTGGCGGTTGTTGGTGATGGCAACCGAGTAGAACTCGCCGACCGAGCCGTCACCGATCAGCAGGCAGCTCGGATATTTCCAGGTGATGGCCGAACCGGTCTCGACCTGGGTCCACGACACCTTTGAGTTGCGCCCGCGGCAGGCGGCGCGCTTGGTGACGAAGTTGAAGATGCCGCCGCGCCCCTCGGCATCGCCCGGATACCAGTTCTGCACCGTAGAATACTTGATCTCGGCATCGTCCAGCGCGACCAGCTCGACCACCGCGGCGTGAAGCTGGTTCTCGTCGCGCTTGGGCGCGGTGCAGCCTTCCAGGTAGCTGACATAGGAGCCGGCATCGGCGATCAGCAGGGTGCGCTCGAACTGGCCGGTCTCGGCCGCATTGATGCGGAAATAGGTCGACAGCTCCATCGGGCAGCGCAGCCCCTTGGGCACATAGACGAAGCTGCCATCGGTGAACACGGCCGAGTTCAGGGCGGCAAAGAAATTGTCGCCGACCGGCACCACGGTGCCGAGGTATTCGCGCACCAGATCGGGGAAGCGCTGCACGGCCTCCGAGATCGGGCAGAACACCACGCCAAGCTCTTCCAGCTTCTTCTTGTAGGTGGTGGCGACCGACACGCTGTCGAACACCGCATCGACCGCGACGTTGGAAACGCCGGCCAGCATCTCCTGCTCGCGCAGCGGGATGCCCAGCTTCTCATAGGTGCGCAGCAGCTCCGGATCGACCTCGTCCAGGCTGGCGAGCTTGGGCTTCTGCTTCGGGGCGGCATAATAGTAGGCGTCCTGGTAGTCGATCGGCGGATAGCCGAGCTTCGCCCAGGACGGCTCGGTCATCGTCCGCCACCGGCGGAACGCCTGCAGCCGCCAGTCGAGCAGCCAGTCAGGCTCCTGCTTGCGGGCGGAGATGAAGGCGATGATGTCCTCGTTCAGCCCCTTGGGCGCCCGGTCCATCTCGATGTCGGTGTAGAAGCCGTACTTGTAGGCGCCCAGCGCCTCGACCTGTTCGATGGCGTCCAGATTTGCCGCCATTGTCTGTGTCCCTTTCCCCTCCGCGAGCGACGATCGGCGCGCGCCGTTTTCGGCGTTTGGTTCAGCGCGCCGGCAGATGGCGTGCCGCCGGCGGGCCGGCCGACGCACCGGCCCCGGTCGCCGCCGGCTGCCAGGCCGGCAGCATCATGTCGATCAGCGACACCGCGCTCAGCGACTGGCGGATCGCCTGGTTCACCTTGTCCCAGTTGCCGCGCATCGGGCACAGCATCTCCACCTCGCAGCTTCCGGCATGGCCATCGACGCAGGAGGTGATGGCGATCGGCCCGTCCAGCGCCTCGATCACGTCGGCGACCGACACCCGCTCGGGCGGGCGGGCCAGCGCATAGCCGCCGGCGGCGCCGCGCTGCGACACCACCACCCCGGCCTGCACCAGCAGCTTCAGGATCTTGGCGACCGTCGGCAGCGGCACCCCGGTATCCTCGGCCAGCACATGGGCGGTCCTGGTTCCCCTGCCGCCGGCCACCGGCAGGCGCGAGAGCACCACGATCGCGTAGTCCGTCATCCGGTTGAGGCGGAGCATCGCGGCCCCTCCCTTCAATTCAGACCAAGTTGGTACGGTATTTAGGCCGTCTGGCCGGCCAGGACAAGGGGGATCGCAGCGCCCGCCGCCGGCCACGCCGCCCCTTGTCCGCAATTCCACGTAGCGCTACCGTCCGCGTCATGACCCGCGCGCGCGGTTTGTGCGCGCAGCCGTTCCCACAAGCAGGGAGAGAATCCATGTCGATGCTTCGTGTTCCGGCACTGCCGTGCGCCGCCGGCCTGGCACTGGCCGCGGGCCTGGCGCTGGCCGGCCCTGCCGCTGCCCAGGTCGTCTATCACCTGGGCAATTCCGGGGAGCCCACCTCGGTCGATCCGCACAAGATCAGCGGCACCTGGGAGAACCGGCCGACCGGGGACATGTTCCTCGGCCTCGTCACCGAAGCCGCCGACGCCTCCGAGATCCCCGGCGCGGCCGAAAGCTGGACGATCAGCGCCGACGGCCGCACCTACACCTTCAAGCTGCGCGCCGGCGCCACCTGGTCGGACGGCCAGCCGGTGACCGCCGACGACTTCGTGTTCTCCCTGCGCCGCATCCTCGACCCCGCCACCGCCGCGAAATACGCCTCCCTGCTCTATCCCATCCTGAACGCGCAGGAGTTCAACAAGGGCACGGAGAAGGACCCGGCCAAGCTCGGCGTGCGCGCCCTCGACAGGACCACGCTGGAGATCACCCTGAAGGCGCCGACGCCCTATTTCCTGTCGCAGCTCACCCACTACACCGCCTGGCCGGTGCCCCGCCACGTGGTCGAGGCCAAGGGCAATGACTGGGTGAAGCCCGGCAACTTCGTGTCCAACGGCCCCTACACGCTGGCCGAATGGGTGCCGAACACGCACATGAAGGTGACGAAGAACCCGCGCTTCTACGATGCCGCGAATGTGAAGATCGACCAGGTCTTCTACTACCCGACCGAGGACCGCTCCGCCGCGCTGCGCCGCTTCCGCGCCCGGGAGCTTGACGCCAATACCGACTTCGCCTCCGACCAGTACGAGTTCCTGAAGAAGGAGCTGCCGAACGAGACCAAGGTGTCGGCCTATCTCGGCATCTTCTACTACGCCTTCAACGTCACCCGGCCGCCCTTCAACGACGTGCGCGTGCGCAACGCCCTGTCGATGGTGATCAACCGCGAGGCGGTGACCGACCAGGTGCTGAAGACCGGCGAGGTGCCGGCCTACAGCTTCGTGCCCCCAGGCACCGGCAATTACGGCACCCCGGCCTATGTGAGCTGGAAGGACAAGCCCTATGCCGAGCGCGTGGCCGAGGCCAAGAAGCTGATGGCCGAGGCCGGCTTCGGACCGAACAACCCGCTGAAGTTCCAGTTCAAGTACAACACCTCTGAGAACAACAAGCGGATCGCCATCGCCACGGCGGCGATGTGGAAGCAGGCCCTGGGCGTGGAAGCCGACCTGCACAACGCCGAGGTGAAGGTGCATTACGACGACCTGCAGAAGCGCGACTACCAGGGTGCGCGCGCCGGCTGGATCGCCGACTACAACGACGCCCAGAACTTCCTCTATCTGCTGCAGACCTCGACCGGCGCGCACAACTATTCCGGCTGGTCGAACGCGGCCTATGACAAGCTGATGGACGACGCCTCGGTCACCGCCGATCTCGGCACCCGGGCCGAGATGATGCGCAAGGCCGAAAGCATCGCCATGGCCGAACAGCCCTATTTCCCGATCTACTACTATGTGTCCAAGAACCTGGTGCACCAGCATGTGAAGGGGTGGGTGCCCAACACCAAGGACATCCACCGCACGCGCTGGCTGTCGATCCAGAAGTAGCCGCCGGCAGCGCGCCGTCCCGGCCCCGGCCGGGCGGCGCGCCCCGCCTACCCCTCCGGCCCCGCCATGCTGCGCTATGCCGCCATCCGCCTGCTCGGCGCGATCCCCACCTTGTGGGTGATCGTGACGCTGGCCTTCTTCCTGATGCGGATCGCCCCGGGCGGTCCGTTCGACGACGACCGGCCGCTGACGCCGGAGATCGCGGCCAACATCAACCGCGCCTACGACCTCGACAAGTCGCTGGCCGAACAGTACCTGATCTATGTCGGCCGGCTGCTGAAGGGCGATTTCGGGCCGTCCTACAAGGTGATCGACTTCACCGTCGGCGACCTCATCCTGGCCGGGCTGCCGGCCAGCGCCTTTCTCGGCATCTCGGCCATCCTGATCGCCACCATCGCCGGCATCGCGCTGGGCACCGTGGCGGCGCTGCGCCAGAACAGTGCCACCGATGTCGGCGTCATGGCCGTCGCCATGACCGGCATCGCCATCCCCAACTTCGTCATGGCGCCGCTGCTCACCCTGCTGTTCGGGGTCTATCTGGGCTGGCTGCCGGTCGCCGGCTGGCGCTCCAACTGGCATGTCGTGCTGCCGATCGTGGCGCTCGCCCTGCCGAAGATCGCCTATGTCGCGCGGCTGACCCGCGGCAGCATGGTCGAGGTGCTGCGCTCCAACTATGTGCGCACCGCCCGCGCCAAGGGGCTCTCTGAACGGGTGGTGGTGCTTCGCCACGCGCTGCGCGCCGGCCTGCTGCCGGTGGTGAGCTATCTCGGCCCGGCGATCGCGGCGGTGATGACCGGCTCGGTGGTAATCGAGACCATCTTCGGAATTCCGGGGATCGGCCGCTACTTCGTGCAGGGGGCGCTGAACCGCGACTACACGCTGGTGATGGGCGTGGTTATCACCTATGCCGCCATCATCATCGCCATGAACCTGATCGTCGACCTGGTCTACGGGCTGCTCGACCCCAAGGTGCGGCCATGACGGCGGCGCTGGCGCCGGAGCCGCAGATCGCCGGGCGCAGCCTGTGGCAGGATGCCCGCCGCCGCCTGTTCCGCAACCCGGCGGCGGTCGCCTCGCTGGCCGTGCTGGGGCTGATCGGGCTGGCGGCCGTGCTGGCGCCCCAGCTTTCCCCCCATGCCCTCGATGCCGTCTACTGGGACCGCATCCAGGCCCCGCCCGATTTCGCCAACGCCCACTGGTTCGGCACCGACGGCAACGGCCGCGACCTGTTCGTGCGCACGCTCTATGGCGCCCGGGTGTCGCTGATGGTGGGGCTGCTGGCAACCGCGGTGAGCCTGGTGATCGGCGTGACCTACGGGGCGGTGGCCGGCTATTTCGGCGGCCGCATCGACGACGTGATGATGCGCTTCGTCGACGTGCTCTATTCCCTGCCCTTCATGTTCTTCGTGATCCTGCTGATGGTGGTGTTCGGGCGGAACATCTTCCTGATCTTCATCGCCCTCGGCGCCGTCGAATGGCTGACCATGGCCCGCATCGTGCGCGGGCAGACGCTGTCGATCCGCCGGCGCGAGTTCATCGAGGCGGCCCAGGCCGGCGGCGTGTCGACGGCCAAGATCATCTTCCGCCACATCGTGCCCAATGTGCTGGGGCCGGTGGTGGTCTACGCCACGCTGACCGTGCCGCAGGTGATCCTGACCGAGAGCTTCATCAGCTTCCTCGGGCTTGGCGTGCAGGAGCCGCTGACGAGCTGGGGCGTGCTCATCTCCGAGGGGGCGAAGGTGATGGAATCCGCCCCCTGGATGCTGGTCTACCCGGCGATCTTCCTGGCCGTCACCCTGTTCTGCTTCAATTTCCTGGGCGACGGGCTGCGCGACGCCCTGGACCCGAAGGACCGCTGATGGGGCCGGTGCTGGCGCTGGAGGGGCTGACGGTGCGCTTCGCCACCCCGGAGGGGGAGGTCGCCGCGGTCAGCGACCTGTCCCTGACCCTGGACAAGGGCGAATCCCTCGGCGTCGTCGGCGAGAGCGGGTCGGGCAAGACCCAGGCCTTCCTGGCGGTGATGGGGCTGCTGGCGGCCAATGGCCGGGCCACGGGCTCGGCGCGCTTTGCCGGGCAGGAGCTGCTCGGCCTGCCGGCGGCCGCCCTCAACCGGCTGCGCGGTGCGCGCATGGCGATGATCTTCCAGGACCCGATGACCAGCCTCAACCCCTACCTCAAGGTCTCGCGCCAGATGACCGAGGTGCTGGTGACCCATCGCGGCCTTGCCGAGGCGGCGGCCCGCCGGCAGGCGATCGCGATGCTTGAGCGCGTGGGAATCCCCGAGGCGGCACGCCGCTTCGACCAGTATCCCCACCAGTTCTCCGGCGGCATGCGCCAGCGCGTGATGATCGCGATCGCGCTGCTATGCGAGCCCGACCTGCTGATCGCCGACGAGCCGACCACCGCGCTCGACGTCACCGTCCAGGCCCAGATCCTCGATCTGCTGCGCGGGCTGATGCGCGATCTCGGCACCGCGATCGTGATGATCACGCACAATCTCGGCGTCGTCGCCGGGCTGTGCGACCGGGTGGCGGTGATGTATGGCGGCCGGGTGGTGGAGGATGGATCGGCCCGCGAGCTGTTCTACGCCCCGCGCCACCCCTATACCGAGGGCCTGCTGCGATCGATGCCGCGCCTGGACGGGCGCCATGGCGGCGGGCCGCTGCCGGCCATCCCGGGCCAGCCGCCGAACCTGCAGCGCCTTCCCGCCGGCTGCAGCTTCCGCCCGCGCTG
>CAZEQG010000127.1:0-7626 GCA_964514295.1 uncultured Alphaproteobacteria bacterium | reverse complement strand
AGGCGGCCGCCTTCCGCGCCCTCAGCGTGGCGGTGGCGCAGGAATACTACCTCGCCGACGCGGTGACCGTGGCCATGGGCTGGCGCCTGGAGCCGCCGCAGCCGGCCGGCCATGCCCTGCCGCCGACCGACGCCGCCACCTGGGAGCGGCTGGAGAAGGTGCGCGCCCGCGCCCCCCTGTGGCGCCCGGTCGGATAGCAGCGCGCGCTCAGATGATCCGGCTGCGGATGGCGGTCACGATGATCTCGGCCGCGATCACCACGGCGAAGATGGTGAGCAGCACCACCGCCACCTGATCCCAGTAGAGCAGCGTCAGCGCGGTATCGAGCGCCACCCCGATGCCGCCGGCACCGACCAGCCCCAGCACTGCCGATTCGCGGATATTGATGTCCCAGCGGAACAGCGCGATCGACCAGAAGCTCGGCTCCACCTGCGGCCAGTAGGCCTTCAGGAAGATGCTGGGCCAGGGCGCGCCCGCCGCCGTCAGCGCCTCCACCGGACCGGCGGCCGATTCCTCCAGCGCCTCGCCGAACAGCTTGCCGACGAAGCCGATCGAGCGGAAGGCGATGGCGAGCGTGCCGGCCAGCGCCCCGGGACCGAAGATGGCGACGAACAGCAGCGCCCAGACCAGCGAGTTGACCGAGCGCGAGGACACCAGGATGAAGCGCGCGAGCTGGTTCACCACGGCGCTGCGCACCACGTTGCGCGCCGCCATCACGCCCACCGGCAGCGCCAGCACCAGCGACAGCAGCGTGCCGAGCGTGGCGATGTGCAGCGTCTCGATCAGCGCCTCGTGGACGCCCGCCGGGTAGTAGGCGAAGTCCATCGGCCACATGCGCGCGAACAGGTCGATCACCTGTTCGGGCGCGTCGTAGAGGAATTCGGGGATCACCTCGACCGTGCGCAAGGACACGACGAAGGCGGCGACGGCCAGCAGGTAGAAGGCAAAGCGTGCCAGCCGCTGGCGTGGCGTGAAGCGCTGCCACTGGCGCTGGTCGCCGGTCATTGGAAGGTCTTCCGGATCCAGTTGGCCACGAACTCGCCCACGAAGATGATCGAGATGATCGCCAGCAGGATGGTCAGCACGAAGTCGTAGTCGAAGCGCTGGAAGGCGGTGAACAGCGTGCTGCCGATGCCCCCGCCGCCGACAATGCCAACCATGGTGGAGTTGCGCAGGTTCGAATCGAGCTGATAGGTGGCAAAGCCGGTGAAGCGCGCCATCACCTGCGGCACCACCGCCAGCAGGATCACGTTCATGAAGGAGGCGCCGGTCGCCCTGACCGCCTCCACCTGCTTCAGCGAGATCTCCTCGATCGCCTCGGCGAACAGCTTGGAGATGAAGCCGATCGAGGCGACGATGAGGGCAAGGATGCCGGCGATCGCTCCGAACCCCACCGCCTTCACGAACAGGATGGCGACGATCACCGGATGGAAGGAGCGGCACAGCGCGATCAGCGCCCGGGCGGGCCAGGTGGCCCAGGTCGGCATCAGGTTGCGCGAGGCCAGAAGGCCGACCGGCAGCGACAGCAGGATGCCCAGCACCGTGGCGATGACCGCGATCTCAAGGCTTTCCTTCAGCCCCAGCCAGAGCAGCTCCATCTTGCTGAAGTCGGGCGGCACCATGCGGGCGAGGAAGCGGCCGCCATTGCCCAGGCCGAACACGAAGCGCTCCCAGGTGATCTCCAGCCGGGAGGCGGCATAGACCACATAGGCGCCGAGGCCGCCATAGGCCGCCCATACGCCCCAGCGGATGGGAAAGGCGCGATCCCGCCTCACAGCCAGCCCTCGCCGCCGTAGATCTCGCGGAGATGCGTGTCCTCCAGCGCCTCGGGCGGGCCGTCGAACACCACCGCCCCCCCGGCCATGCCGATGATGCGGGCGGCAAAGCGCCGGGCAAGCTCGACATTGTGGATGTTCACGATCACCGGAATGTCATGGCGGGCCGCAAGGTCGGCCATCAGTTCCATGATCTCGACCGAGGTCTTGGGATCGAGCGAGGAGGTCGGCTCGTCGGCCAACAGCAGTTCGGGACGCTGCATGATCGCCCGCGCAATGCCCACCCGCTGGCGCTGGCCGCCCGACAGCGCATCGGCCCGCCGGTTGGCGAAGCCGGTCAGGCCGACCGTGTCCAGAAGGTCGAAGGCACGTTCCACATCCTCGGCCGGGAAGCGCCGCAGCCAGGCCCGGAAGGCCGAGACATAGCCGAGCCGGCCGCACAGCAGGTTCTCCATCACCGACAGGCGCTCGACCAGGTTGTATTCCTGGAACACCATGCCGATCCGCCGCCGCGCCTCGCGCAGGGCCCGCCCGCGCAGCCGGGCAAGATCGCTGCCCTGGAACCAGATCTCGCCGGCCGATGGCTCGACCAAGCGGTTGATGCAGCGGATCAGCGTGCTCTTGCCGGTGCCGGACGGGCCGATGATGGCGGTGATCCCCTGCCCGGCAATCTCCAGCGAGATGTCGCGCAGCACCGGCACGCCCGCCCGATAGGACTTGGCGAGGTGCCGGATGGAGAGGGCGCGGGCCCCCTGGGAGCCCGCGCCGTCGACAGCAGTCATCACGGCTTCTTCTTCGCCGCGTCTTCCTCCTGCTTCTTCTTCAGGGCCGCCGCCTCGCGCGCCTGCTCACGCTCATAGGCCGCCTTGTTGAAGGGGGTGCCGGTCTCCTCGGCCACCTTGCGCACCGCCGCCCAGTCCTTCAGGTAGGTGATCGGGAAGAAGCGGTCGTCGCCGTTGAACTCCTTCGTCATCTCCGGGGTGAAGCGGAAGTCGTAGAAGCACTGCTTCACCTTGGCCGCCAGCTCCGGCGCCAGGTCATGGGCATGGGCGAAGGAGGAGGTGGGGAAGATCTGGCTCTTGTAGATGACGCGGATCTGCTCGCTCTTGATGGTGCCGCGCACGATCATCCGCTCCAGCACGTCGGAGGCGACGGGGGCCCCGTCATAGTCGCCGGAGACCACGCCGAGGGCCGACTTGTCGTGCCCGCCCGACATCAGGGGCTTGTAGTCCTGCTCGGGCACCAGGCCCTGTTCGGGGAACAGCACGCGCGGGGCGAGATTGCCGGAGTTCGAGGAGGGCGAGGTGTGCGCCACCTTCTTTCCCTTGAGGTCGGCCAGCTTCTGGTAGGGGCTGTCGGCCTTCACCACGAAGGCGAGGTGATAGCCGCGCACCGCCTCGGCAGTGCCCTTGGCAGCGAAGGGAACGGCGCCCGCCATGTTCACCGCAAAGCCCGTCGGGCCGGTCGAGAAGCCGGCGACATGCAGCCGCCCCGACCGCATCGCCTCGATCTCGGCCGAGTTCGACTGCACCGGATAATAGACCACGCGCTTGCCGGTGCAGGTCGTCAGGTAGGCGATGAAGTCCTTGAAGATGTTCTGATAGACAGCCGGATCCTCGACCGGCGTATAGGCGAAGACCAGGGTCGACGGGTTCTTCCACCGCGACTTGTCCTTCGGCAGGTCGGCGACGAGATCCTTGTCCTCGTCGCAGTACAGGTCATCCAGCATGCCCCGGTTGGCGCATTGCTCGGCCTGGGCCAGCGCCGGGGACGCGGCGCCGACAAGGGCCGCCCCACCCGACAGGGCGACGGCAAGCGCAAAGGGGACAAGGCGCGATAGGGGCATCTGTTCCTCCCGAAACATCGTTGGTCCGCGCAAGGCCACGGCCTGGCACGGTGCGGGCGGCGAAAGTAGCGTATGTGACATTTTTGTGAAACCGCTGAAATCATGCCACGCCGCCGCTATGCTCCAGGGCGGCCGGGGGAGACAGGCAATGGCGCAGGCGGATCTGGACGGCAGGGCGGCGGCAGCGATCGACGAGGCCACGGTGGCGGCATTCCGCCGGGACGGAGCGGTGTGCGTGCGCCGCCTGTTCAGCGCCGCCGAGATGGCGCTGCTGGCGGCCGGGATCGAGCGCAATCTCGCCAGCCCCAGCCCGCGCGCCCTGGTCGCCAGCAGGCCCGACGATCCGGGGCTGTTCTTCGAGGATTTCTGCAACTGGCAGGAGATCGCGGAGTACCGCCGCTTCATCGAGGAAAGCCCGGTCGCGGCCGCAGCCGCCCGCCTGATGGGCGCCAGTGAGGTGCGCTTCTACCACGACCACCTGCTGGTGAAGGAGCCCGGCACCCGCCAGCGCACGCCCTGGCACCAGGATCAGCCCTACTACAACATCGAAGGCGATCTGAACTGCAGCCTGTGGCTGCCGATCGACCCGGTCGGCCGCGACTCGACGCTTGAGTTCATCGCGGGCTCGCACCGCCAGGGCTGGATGATGCCGCGCTCCTTCATGACCAGCGAGGCGAAATGGTTCCCCGAAGGCAGCCTGAAGGACCTGCCGGACATCGAGGCCGACCGCGCCGCCTTTCCCATCCTGGGCTGGGCCCTTGAACCCGGCGACGCGGTGTTCTTCCACATGCTGGCCCTGCACGGCGCCGGCGGCGTGCCGCCGGGTCAGCGCCGGCGCGTGATCTCCTTGCGTTTCCTCGGCGAGGACATCCGCCACGCCCCGCGCCCCTGGAAGACCTCGCCCGCCTTCCCGGGGCTGGCAGAGAGCCTGCCGGCGGGCGCCCCGATGGACCACCCGCTGTTCCCCGTGCTGTGGCGGCGCGCCGGCTGAGGAGCCGGCTGCCAGGCCCTCAGCGGCCGCGCCACACCGGCGGCCGGCGGGCCAGGAACGCCTCCACCCCCTCGCGGAAATCCTCGCTGGTGAAGCACATCGCAACCAGATCGTCGCCCTGGACCTGGCGGGTGATGTCGCGCAGGCGGTGCAGGGCCTGCTTGGTGGCGGCCAGGGTCAGCGGGGCGTGGCCGGCCACCGTGGCGGCCAGCGCCTCGGCCCGCGCCGGCAGATCCTCAGGCGGATCGACCACCTCAGACAGGAAGCCGATGGCCTTTGCCTCGGCCCCGTTGATCAGGCGGGCGGTGAAGATGAGGTCGGTGACCCGGGCGGCACCGATCAGGGCGGTGAGCCGGGCGTAGCTGATCATCGACAGGCAGTTGCCGAGGGTGCGCGCGATCGGCATGCCGATGCGCGCGTCGGCCGCGCCGATGCGCAGGTCGCAGGCGGCCGCAATGGCCAGCCCGCCGCCGGTGCAGGCGCCGGCGATCGCGGCGATGGTGGGCTTCGGGCAGTTTTCCAGCCGGGTCAGCACGGCATCGATGCGCCGCTCGTAGGCGATCGCATCCTCAGGCGTGGCGAGCCCGCGGAACTGGCTGATGTCGGTGCCGGCGGCGAAGGCCCGGCCACCCGCCCCGCTGATCACCATGGCGCGGATGGCGGGGTCGGCGGCGACGCGGTCGGCGGTCTCGGCCAGCCCCGCATACATGGAAAAGGTCAGGGCGTTGCGCGCCTGCGGGCGGTTCAGGGTCACGTACATCACGTTCCCGCGCACCTCGCGCAGCAGTTCCTCGTCCATCTGGGCTTCCTTCGGCCGTCGGGGGCGGCACCATAGCAGCCGCCTGCCGGCCGGCCAAAGTGGCGAAGCGGGATTGTGCGCGGCGGCGGAATAACCGAAGCTGACCGAACAAACATTCCCGGGTGCAAACGAACAGGAGGCTGAAGATGCGATACTTCCGTCCGGCTACCTGCCTGGCGGCCGTTCTGGCTGCCGGCATATGCCTGCCCGCCCAGGCCGACACCCCGCGCGACGCGCTGGTGATCGCCTGGAACATCGACAATCTCTACAGCTTCGATCCGGCCCAGATCGGCGAGACCACGACCGACGAGATCATGCACAACGTGTGCGATCCGCTGATCCTGACCTCGCGCAACGATGCGGCGACCCTGGAGCCCGGGCTCGCCGAAAGCTGGCAGATCAGCGCCGACGGCCTCGACTGGACCTTCAAGATGCGGCCCGGGGTGAAGCACTTTTCCGGCAACCCGGTGACCGCCCGGGATGCCGAGTGGAGCTACCACCGCAACGTGATGCTGGGCCTCAACTCGGCCAACAACGTCACCAAATGGGGCATCGTGAAGAGCAATGTCGTGCAGCGCGTGCGCGCGGTGGACGACATGACGCTGGTGGTCAGCTTCGACAAGCCCTATCCGGAATCGATCATCGCGCCCTACATGTTCTCCGCCCGCTCGGGCTTCGTGCTCGATTCGGTGGAGGCCAAGAAGCACGAGAAGGATGGTGACCACGCAAACAAGTGGCTGAGCGCCAATACCGCCTGCGCCGGCGCCTACAAGCTGCGGAGCTGGGCTGCCAACGACACCGTGGTGCTGGAGCGCCACGACGCCTACTGGCGCGGCCCGGCCGTCATGCGCCGGGTGATCATCAAGCATGTGCCTGAATCCGCCGCCCAGCGCCTGCAACTCGAAAAGGGCGACATCGACATGGCCCGGGTGCTGAATTCCAGCGACCTCGCCGGCATCGAGGCGGGCGGGGCGGCGCGGATCATGCGCACGCCGCGCAACCAGTTCTACTACATCACCTTCAACAACAAGGACCCGATCCTGTCCAACATCAAGGTCCGTCAGGCGATGCGCTATCTCATCGACTATGACGGGCTGGCCGCGACGGTGATGAAGTATGAGGGCCGGCCGCGCCAGGTGCTGGTGCCGATCGGTGCCTTCGGCGCGCTGCCGGTGGAGGAGGGCAACCCCTACAAGCTCGACCTCGCCAAGGCCAAGCAGCTCCTGACCGAGGCCGGCTATCCCAACGGCTTCGAGAAGGAACTGATCTTCGGCAATGCCTTCCCCTACCCCGACCTGGCGCAGCACCTGCACGCCAATGCCGAGAAGGTGGGCATCAAGCTGAAGCTGACCCAGATGACCTATGGCCAGGTGATCACCCGCCACCGCGGCCGCAACTTCGACATGACGATGTCGGCCTACTACGTGTCGATCCCCGACGCCCATGCCTTCGTCGAGCAGATGGCCTTCAACCCGGGCAATGATTCCGATGCCAAGGAGTTCTCGCAGTACCCGTCCTGGCGGGCGGCCTACTCCGATCCCTACTTCAACGACATCACCGAAAAGGCCCTGCTGGAGCGCGACAAGGCCAAGCGCGCCGCCATGTACCGCGACATCCAGCTGAAGCATCTGGCCGAGGGCCCCTTCGGCTACATGTTCCAGACCTTCCGCGTGATGGGGGTGAACAACAAGGTGAAGGACATCCAGGTGAACCAGGACCGCGTCTGGTACGCCACCGCCACCAAGTAGCGCCAGCCGCCGGCCGCCCCGCCCCGGGGCGGCCGGCCCTTCCAACCTCCCCGCCCATGCGGAGCCGACAGCCCCGATGACCGACGACCAGCTCTGGCGCCTGGACGCCACGGACCTTGCGCGCCTGATCCGCCTCGGCCGGGCATCGGCGCGGGAAGCCATGGAATCGGTGCTGGCCCGCTGGCAGGCCACCCATGCCGCCATCAACGCCGTGGTGCTGGTCCGCCCCGAGGCTGCACTGGCTGCCGCCGACGCCGCCGATGCCGCGCGCCGCCGCGGCGAGGCGCTGGGGCCGCTGCATGGCGTGCCGGTGACGGTCAAGATCAACACCGATGTGAAGGGCGAGCCGACCGACAATGGTGCCGCCGCCTATCGCGACCTGATCGCGCCCGCGGACAGCCCCCTGGTCGCCAATCTGCGCCGCGCCGGGGCCATCCCCTTCGGGCGCAGCAATGCCCCCACCTTCT
>CAZEQG010000126.1:0-7649 GCA_964514295.1 uncultured Alphaproteobacteria bacterium | reverse complement strand
CGCCGGGCCGCGCAGGGAATCGCGGGCGAACACGGCCTCGGTCACCAGCCGCTCGCGCGCGGCCGCCACCTCGGCGTCGCTGACCCCATCCTTCAGCAGGCGGGCGATCTCGGCATCGAGGGCAGCCTCCACCGCCTCCAGGCTCTGCCCCTCCCGCGGGCTGGCCGACAGGGCGAAGGTGGCGGGGCCGAGCGCATCCGCGTCGTACCAGGCGCCGGCGCCGGAGGCGAGAGGGGCGGCCGTGACCAGCGCCTTGTGCAGGCGGCCGCTCGGCCCGCCGCCCAGCAGTTCGGCCAGCACCTGGAGGGCATAGGCGTGGCTGCTGTCGCCATAGCGGTAGGATGGCGCCTGATAGTGCCGGCTGAGGCTGGGCTGGGAAACCTGCGGGCTCTCCAGCGTCAGCCGGCGGGCGGCGCGCTGCACCGGCTCGTCCACCCGCAGGCGCGGCGGCACGGCAGCCGCAGGAATGGCGCCATAGATGCGCTCCGCCAGCGGCCGCAGCGTTGCCATGGTGACATCGCCGGAGACGATCAGGATGGCGTTGTTGGGGGCATAGTGCCGGTCGTACCAGGCCTGCGCATCGGCGGTCGACAGGCGCCGCATCTCGTGCTCCCAGCCGATCACCGGCACCCGGTAGGGATAGGCCTGGAACAGGGTGGCGCGCATCTGCTCGCCAAGCTGGGCGGCGGCCCGGCCGTCCACCACTTGGCGGCGCTCCTCCAGGATCACGTCGCGCTCCGGATTCACCACGCCGTCGGACAGGCGGAGATTGCGCATCCGGTCCGCCTCCAGCTCCATCACCAGGGCCAGCTTCTCGGCCGCGATGGTCTGGTGGTAGGCGGTATAGTCATGGCTGGTGAAGGCATTGTCGCTGCCGCCGTTGCGGGCCACGGTGCGGCTGAACTCGCCGGCCGGCAGCTTCTCGGTGCCCCGGAACATCAGGTGCTCCAGGAAATGCGCGATGCCGGAGACGCCGGGCGGCTCGTCGGCCGCACCCGCGCGGTACCACACCATGTGGGTGACGACCGGGATGCGGTGGTTCTCGATCAGCACCACCTGCATGCCATTGGCCAGCGTGAAGCTCTGCGGGCTGAACACCTGGGCGGCCGCCGTGCCGCCCGGCAGCGGCAGGGCCAGCAGCAGCGCCGCCGCCACGATCCCTCGAAACATCGCCATGATCACCCCGTCGTCACGAACGCGATGGCAGGGCTATGGCAGCGGGATTTGGCGGAATTGCGGCCGGCGGCTAGAACAGCCCTTCCAGCGGCGCCCGCCGGCGGCGCTCGATCACCGGCACCTCGCCCTCGGTCGGCGGCTTGCCGAGCGCCGCATTCTCCTGCAGCCGCGCCTTCTCGCGCGCCGCGTTGATGGCAAGGTTTCCGTCATCCTCCGACTTGCGCCAGAAGGTCAGCCGGTCGAGGAAGCTGCGCGATTCGGCGACGAGCTGGCGCGCCTCGCGGTCCACCTCCTGGCGGATGCCGGCATCGGCCTGATCGAGCTTCATCTTTTCGCGGAAGGCGGCCTCGCCGGGAGAGCCGGTGGTGCCGAGGCCGGCGCCGCCAAGCCCGCCACCGATCGAAAAGCTGCCAAGGCTCGCCTGGGTCGGCCGGCTGGCGGCGGGCGACCGGCTGGCCTGCGGCGCCGGCCGGCCGAACACCGTCTGCCTTGCCTGATCGGTCACGGTGCCGGTCTGGGGCCGGGGCGCCCCCGGCTCCGGCGGGCGCAGGGTATAGGCTGGCGGCAGGCTGAGCGGCGCATTCGCCACCACCTGGAACTCGTCCGGCGGGGCCTTCTGCTGTCCAAGGGCGCCGCGCACCGTGTCGCAGGCACCAAGGGCCAGGGTCGCCGCAGCCAGCAGGCACGGCGCCGCACGTTTCACAATCATGGCGCCTCCTTCCCCGAGCGCCCCTTATTACCCCCGTCGCGCCTGGCAAACAAGCCGTCTGCCAGCAGCGCGGCGACACCCAGGCTGATCGCGGCATCGGCCAGGTTGAAGGCCGGCCAGTGCCAGCCGGCGACATGGACGTCGATGAAGTCGACCACCGCGCCGAAGCGCAGGCGGTCGATCACATTGCCGGCCGCCCCGCCCAGGACGGCGCCGAGGCCGAGCGCCACCACCCGGTTCTCGGCCCGGCCCAGCCACCACCAGATGACCGCACAGACCGCGAGCGCAAAGCCCGACAGCAGGTAGGGGCCATAGGGCGAATCATTGGCCAGCAGCCCAAAGCTGACCCCCCGGTTCCACACCGGCGTCAGGTTCAGGAAGCCGGTGACGACGATCTGGCGCGGCGGGCTGAACAGCATGTCATAGGCGACCAGCTTGGTCGCCAGGTCGGCGGCGATCACCGCCGCCGCCAGCCGGAGCCCGGCGCCGCGCAGGGTCAACCGACCGCATCCTCGCAGCGGGCGCAAAGCTGGGGATGGGCGGCCGACCGGCCCACCTCCGGCGTCTGCCGCCAGCAGCGCTCGCACTTGGCATGGGGGGTCGCCCGGAACACCGCCGCCACCCCGTCGATGTCGGCGATCGTGAAGGCGCCCTCTGGTGCCGGCATGGCGGCGGTCTCCGCACCGGAGGTGATGAACACCTCGTCCAGATCGATGCCGTTCAGCGCCGGCATCCGCGACGGCGACAGGTGCACGACCGGGGCGGCCTGCAGCGAGGAGCCGATGCGCTTTTCGGCCCGTGCCAGCTCGAGCGCGCCGGTGACGACGCGCCGGATCGCCCGCACGCCGGCCCAGCGCTCGGCCAGCGCGTCGTCGCGCCAGGTCTCGGGGATCTCCGGATAGCAGCGCAGATGCACCGAGGCCGCGCGCGCCTCCGCCCCCGGCCGCGCCAGCCAGGCCTCCTCGGCCGTGAAGCAAAGCACCGGGGCGAGCCAGGCGGTCAGGCAGTCGAACAGGGTGTCCAGCACGCTGCGGCAGGCGCGCCGGCGCAGACTGTCGGGCCGGTCGCAATAAAGGGAATCCTTGCGCAGGTCGAAATAGAAGGCCGACAGGTCAACGGCACAGAAATTGTGCACTTCCATGAACATGCGGTGGAAGTCGAAGTCGTTGACCGCACGCCGGATCACCTGGTCGATCTCCCACAGCCGGTGCAGGACGAAGCGCTCCAGCGCCGGCATCTCGGCGACCGGCAGCCGCTCACTCTCCTGGAAGCCGTCGAGGCTGCCCAGCAGATAGCGCAGCGTGTTGCGCAGGCGGCGATAGAGGTCGGCGTTGTGCTTCAGCACCTCGGGCCCGATGCGCTGGTCCTCGGTGTAGTCGGTGCCAACCACCCACAGCCGCAGGATGTCGGCGCCGTACTGCTTCATCACGTCTTCGGGCGCGGTCACATTGCCCAGCGACTTCGACATCTTGCGGCCCTGCTCGTCCATGGTGAAGCCATGGGTCAGCACCGCCTCGTAGGGCGCGCGGCCGCGCGTGCCGCAGGACACCAGAAGCGAGGAATGGAACCAGCCGCGGTGCTGGTCGGAGCCTTCGAGGTAGATCGAGGCCGGCCATTTCAGATCGGGCCGCTTCTCCAGCACGAAGCCGTGGGTCGAGCCGCTGTCGAACCACACCTCGATGACGTCCGTCACCGCCTCGTAGCGGTCGTGGTCGAAGTCGTTGCCGAGGAAGCGGCGGGGGTCGCCGTCGAACCAGGCATCCCCGCCCTGCTGCTCGAAGGCCTCGGCGATGCGCTCGTTCACCCGCTGGTCGCGCAGCACCTCGCCGGTCTCCTTGTCGAGGAAGACCGCCAGCGGCGTGCCCCAGGCGCGCTGCCGGCTGATGCACCAGTCGGGGCGCTGCTCGATCATGCCGCGGATGCGGGCGCGGCCGGAGGCCGGCACCCAGCGCGTCGCGTCGATGGCGGCCAGGGCCTTGTCGCGCAGCCCGTTCGCCTCCATCGAGATGAACCACTGCGGCGTGTTGCGGAAGATCAGCGGCGCCTTCGAGCGCCAGGAATGCGGGTAGCTGTGGGTCAGCGTGCCGCGGGCCAGCAGGGCGGGGCCGAGCGCCTCGGCGATGCGGGCATTGTCCGTCATCACGTCCCAGCCGGCGACCAGCGGCACCGTCGGCAGGAACTTGCCGTCCGGCCCCACGGTGAAGGGCACCGGGATGCCGTTGGCCTGGCCCAGCTCCCAGTCGTCGGTGCCGTGGCCGGGGGCGATGTGGACGAAGCCGGTGCCCATCTCCAGGGTCACGAAGCCGCCGGCCAAGAGCGGCACGGCGAAATCATAGCCGCCGCCGGCCGCGGCGTGGCCGTGCCAGGGATGGCGGCAGACCGTGCCGGCAAGCTCGCCCCCCTTCAGCCGGGCCAGTTCGGTGTGGCCTTCGGCCTTCATCGCCTTCACCAGGCTCGCCACCAGATCCACCGCACAGACCAGCCGGCGCCCGGCAACCTCCACCACCGCATAGTCGAAGCCCTCGCCATAGGCGATGGCGCGGTTGCCTGGCAGGGTCCAGGGGGTGGTGGTCCAGATCGCCACCGCCGCACCGGCAAGGGCGGGATGGCCGGGCTTGTCCACCGGGAAGGCGACATGCACGGTGGTCGACTTGTGATCGTGATACTCGACCTCGGCATCGGCCAGCGCCGTCTTCTCCACCACCGACCACAGCACCGGCTTGGAGCCGCGGTAGAGCCCGCCATTCATCAGGAACTTGGCGAACTCGCGGAAGATCTGCGCCTCGGCGGCGAAATCCATGGTGCGGTAGGGGTTCTGCCAGTCGCCGATCACGCCCAGGCGCTGGAACTCGGCCGCCTGCACGCCGATCCAGTGGCTGGCGGATTCCCGGCACTCGCGGCGGAATTCCAGGACCGGCACCTTGTCCTTGTCGAGGCCCCTGGCGCGGTACTGCTCCTCGATCTTCCATTCGATCGGCAGGCCGTGGCAGTCCCAGCCGGGGACGTAGTTGGAATCCTTGCCCAGCATCTGCTGGGTGCGGGTGACCAGGTCCTTCAGGATCTTGTTCAGCGCATGGCCGATGTGCAGGTGGCCGTTGGCATAGGGCGGGCCGTCATGCAGCACGAACTTCTCGCGGCCGGCGGACATCTCGCGCAGGCGGCGATAGAGATCCATCGCCTGCCAGCGCTCCACCAGCTTCGGCTCCAGCGCCGGCAGGCCGGCGCGCAGGGGAAAATCGGTCTTCGGCAGGAAGACGGTCGACTTGTAGTCCATCATTCGCCCAATATTTCTCTGGCCCCGGCACAGTCGCGGGCGATTTGTGCCTGCAAGGCGGCAAGCCCGTCAAACCTTCTCTCCGGCCGCAGGAATTCGATCAGCTCCACCCGCAGCGGCCGGCCATAGAGATCGGGGGCGACATCGAACAGATGCACCTCCAACAGGTCGCCGCGGTCGTTCACCGTCGGGCGGCGGCCGAAATTGGCCACGCCGTCCGCCGCCCCGCCATCCCAGGTGCAGCGCACGGCATAGACGCCGCGGGCCGGCGCGATCAGCCGGCCGAGGCGCAGGTTGGCGGTGGGAAAGCCGATCGTGCGGCCGCGCCGGTCGCCTTCCTCGACCACCGCCTCGACCGCCCAGGGGCGGCCAAGGATGGCGGCGGCGGCGCGCGGCCGGCCCTCGACCAGATGCTGGCGGGCGCGGGTGGAGGAATAGGGATGGCCGGTCTCGTCGACCACGGCCGGCACCACGGTGACCTGCAGGCCCAGCGCGCGCAGGCTGTCGGGATCGCCGCCGCGGTCATGCCCGAAGCGGAAATCGGCGCCGACCACGACATGGGAGAGCGCCAGCCGGGCCATCAGGATGCGCCGGGCGAACTCATCCGCGCTCATCTGGGTCAGCGCCCGGTCGAAGGTGACGGCGGCCACGCCCTGGATGCCGAGGCCGGCCAGCAGCCGCGCCTTCTCGTTCAGCGTGGTCAGCAGGAAGGGCGCGCTGTCCGGGCGGAAGAGGGCGCGCGGATGCGGCTCGAAGGTGACCACCAGGGCCGCCCGGCCGCCGCCACCTCCCCCGAGAGCGCCCGCGGCCGCCACGCAGGCCGCCACCAGCGCCTGGTGCCCCTTGTGCACGCCGTCGAAATTGCCGATCGCGGCCACCCCGCCACGCCAGCCGGCGGGCACGGGGTCATGGTCGGTGAGGATCAAGGATTGGGCCTTCCGCTGCGAAGGCCGGAAAGGATAGACCGACAGCGCCCCCCGTCAATCCGCCGCGGCGGCGGGCCGCCTGGGGGCCATCACCACGGCTTCGCCCTCGATCACCACCTGGTCCTTCACGGTGCAGACGGTGTCGACGATCAGCCGCGCCTTCTCGGCGATCACCTCGCGTACCGTGCAGCGCGCCGTCACCGTGTCGCCGACGCGCACCGGCGCCTTGAACTTCAGGGTCTGCGACAGGTAGATGCAGCCCGGGCCGGGCAGGCGGGTGCCGAGCACGGTGGAGATGAAGCCGGCCGAAAGCATGCCATGGGCGATGCGGCCCTTGAACATGGTGCCGGCGGCATATTCCTGGTTCAGGTGAACCGGGTTGATGTCGCCGGAGATGCCGGCGAACAGCACGATGTCGGCTTCCGTCACCGTCTTGGAATAGGTGGCCGACATGCCGACCGAGATGTCGTCCACATAGTACCCGTCAACCCCGTTGGCCATCGCCCATCCTCCGAACCGCGCCGGAAAGGGCGGCTATTGCGGCGCAATATATTCGCTGCGCAAATGCGGCACAAGCCGGACGCGGAGAATCCCATAGGGTCCCGGCCGTATTGCTGCGATGCGCCAGGCGCAGGGCGTCAGCGATGCCGCAGCACGGGATCGATCGGCGTGGCCCGGCCATTGCCCAGCGCCTGCTCCAGCAGGCTGGCGGCGGCGAGCAGCCCCGCCTCGCCGCGCGGCTGGCCGACGAGCTGCAGGCCGACCGGCAGGCCCCCGGCGGTGAGCCCGGCGGGGATCGAGACCGCCGGCAGCGCCGTCACCGTGACGGCATAGGTGATGGCGATCCAGTCGATGTAGGTCTCGAAGGCGTGGTCGCCGACGCGCGCGACATAGCGCTCCTCCACCGGATAGGGCGGCACGATGGCGGTGGGGCAGACCAGCAGGTCGTAGCCTTGCATGAACTTGAAGGCGCGGCGCACCAGGGCGGCGCGGGCCAGCTCGGCGCGGCCGATCTCGGCCGCGGTCAGCTTCAGCCCCTTCTCCACGTTCCACACCATCTCGGGCTTCAGCATCTCGCGGCGCTGCTCCAGATGGGTCATGAAGGCGGCGGCGAAATGGGCGGCACGCTGGACCTGGAAGATGTCGTGGACATCGTGCAGGTCGGGGGCCGCCTCCTCGACCACCGCGCCCATCTCCTCGAAGCGGCGGGCGGCGGCCTCGCAGATCGCCGCCACCTCGGGATCGGTCACGGTGATGCCGAGGTCCCGCGACCAGGCCACGCGCCGCGGCGGGCGGGCCTGGCGGACGGCGGCAAGGAACGAGTATTCCGGCGCCTCCATCGCCAGCGGATCCTCGGCGTCGAGGCCGACCATGGCATCCAGCATCAGGGCCGTGTCGGCGACGGTGCGGCCCATCGGCCCGTCCACCGGCAGGGTGGCGAAGGGCAGGCCGCGCGGCCCGCGCACCACGCGCCCGGGGCTGGGCCTGAGGCCGACCACGCCGTTGAAGGCGGCGGGCGTGCGCAGCGAGCCGCCGGTGTCGGAACCATGCGCCAGCCACACCG
>CAZEQG010000125.1:0-7705 GCA_964514295.1 uncultured Alphaproteobacteria bacterium | reverse complement strand
CGGGCGACGGAGATCAGGGCCGCCCGCGGCCGGCTGCCCGGCTTCGGCCATCCCCTGCACCGCCCGGTCGATCCGCGGGCCGAGCGGCTGATCGGGCTGGCCCGGGCGCGTGGCGTGGCCGGGCCACACCTCGACATGCTGCTGCACCTGAAGCCCGCAGCCGAGCAGGCCTGGGGCAAGCCGCTGGTGATGAACGTGTCGGGGCCGATCGCGGCGATCCTGCTGGACCTCGACTTTCCGGAGGCGGCGGTGAAGGGCATCCCGGTGCTCGCCCGCACCGCCGGCATCATCGGCCATCTGGCCGAGGAGAAGGAGCGGCCGATCGGCTTCTACCTCGCCGCCAAGGCCGAGGAGGCGATAACCTATGACGGCGGGGAGCGCCGGCCGTGACGGTGCCCTTCGACGATCACGATCCCGATCCCGCCCGTCAGGCGGCGGCCGATGATGCCGCCTACCGGGCCCAGATCGCCGGGCTGTTCGCCCGCTCGCCCTTCTATCGCGACAAGCTGACGGCGGCGGGCTTCGCCGGTCCGGCGGCGGTCGGGGGGCTGGCCGACATCGCAGCATTGCCCTTCACCACGAAGGACGAGCTGCGCGCCAGCCAGCAGGCCCATGCCCCCTTCGGCAATCATCTCGGCGTCGCGCGGGCCGACATCGCGCGGGTGTTCTCGACCAGCGGCACCACCGGCACGCCGAGCTACATCCCGCTGACCCGCAGGGACATCATGGACTGGGTGACGATCGGCTCGCGCAGCTATGCCCGCTCCGGGCTCAGCGCCGGCGATGCCATCGTCACCGCCTACAATGCCGGCCCCTTCGTTGCCGGGCTGGCGCTGGAATCCTTCCAGAACCTGGGGCTGACGCACATACCCGTGGGGACCGGCAACACCGAGCGGCTGGTCACCGCGCTCAGGCTGCTGGCCCCCCAGGCGCTGGCCTGCACCCCCTCCTATGCCAGCTATATCGCCGAATGGGCGGCCGGCCACGGCTTCGACGTGCGCGATGCCGGGGTGCGGCGGATCCTGGTGGCCGGGGAGCCTGGCGGCGGCGAGCCCGATGTCCGCCGCAAGCTGGAAGAGACCTGGGGCGCCCGGGTCTATGAGGCGATGGGGCTGGGCGATCTCGCGGCCTCGCTGTGGGGCGAGTGCGAGGCGCAGTCCGGCATGCATTTCAGCGGCCGCGACTTCATCCATGTCGAGCTGATCGACCCGGACAGCGGGGCGCCGGTGGCGATGGCGGACGGGGCCACGGGCGAGCTGGTCTACACCCATATCCGGCGCGAGGCGGCCCCGGTGCTGCGCTTCCGCAGCCGCGACCATGTCGTGGTCTGGACCTCGCCCTGCGCCTGTGGCCGGCGTTCCTTGCGCGTGCGCTGCATCGGGCGCACCGACGACATGCTGATCCTGCGCGGGGTGAACGTCTTCCCCTCGGCGGTGCGCGAGGTGGTGAACCGCTTCCAGCCCCGCGTGAACGGCTACATCAGCGTGCGCCCGGCGCAGCGGGGCGTGAAGCAGTCGCCGCCGCTGCCGGTCGTCGTCGAGTTGGCGGCGGGGGAGGCGGGCGACCCGACGCTGGCACGGGCGATCGCGGATGCCGTGCGCTCGGCCCTGCTGTTCACCGCCGAGATACGCCTGGTGCCGAACGGCACCCTCAAGCGCAGCGAATACAAGACCAAGCTGCTGGATTTTTCCGAGGCGGACGCCGGCCAGCGTCCTGAATGACCAGAAGGGAGGAAGCAAGCATGAAGAAGTTCCTGATCGGCACATTGGCCGGTCTTGGCCTTGCCGCCGCCGCCCCGGCGACGGCCCAGACCATCGAGCTGAAGATCTCGCAGATCTTTCCGTCCTCGCATTTCAACCAGACCCGGGTGCTGCAGCCATGGGTCGACGAACTGACGGCCAAGACCGGCGGGCGGCTGAAGTTCCAGATCTTTGCCGCCGGCAGCGCGCTCTCCGACCTGTCCAAGCAGTTCGACCAGACCCGCGCCGGCGCCGTCGACATCGCGCTCGCCCTGCCGGGGGTGCCGCGCGACCGCCACCCGCGCACCGTGCTGATCGAGCTGCCCTTCATGGTGCGGTCGGCCGAGACCGCGACCAAGGTGCTGCACGAGATGTACGATTCGCACCTCGCCCCGGACTTCCCGGGCGTCAAGATGCTGTCGCTGACCTCGACCAATGCCGGCTCGATCCACACCCGCAACAAGCCGATCAAGGACATCTCCGATCTCAAGGGCCTGCGCGTGCGCTCGCCGACGCCGCCGATCACGGCCATGCTGTCCTTCATCGGCGCCACCCCGGTTGGCCTGCCGCCGACCCAGATCTACGAGAATGCCGAGAAGGGCACGATCGATGCGGTGGTGATGCCCTGGGGGCCGGTCGGCGCCTTCAAGCTGGAGGAGGTGCTGTCCCACCACATCGAGGCCGACACCTATGTCGTCTCGCAATACACCATCATGAACCAGCGCAAGTATGATTCCATGCCCCCCGACATCCGCGCCATCTTCGATGCGGTCACCAGGGAGCATTTCTCGCCCGCGCGCTGGGCCAAGATCTGGACCGACACCGATGAGGAGGCGCGCCAGGCCGCCCTCAAGCGCGGCCACGCCATCACCCCCGTCGATCCCGCCCTGCGCAGCCAGTGGCGCCAGCAGCTCGCCGGCGTCATCGACAAGTATCTGGACGACCAGGAGAAGGCGGGCCTGAAGGACGTGCGCGCCGTCTTCGCCGAAATGCAGCGCCGCATCGCCCAGTACGAGAAGTAGGGGCATGGCGGCGGTGCTGACCTGCCTCAGCCGTGCCGCGCAGCGCCTGGCGATCGCCGCCCAGGCGCTGCTGCTGGCGGCGGTGGTGGTGACGGTGGTTGACATCGCCGCCCGCCCGGCCGGCCTGTTCGCGGTGCCGGGCACGGTCGACCTGATGCAGCTCGCCGTCATGTGGTCGGCCCTGCTGGCGATCCCGGCCGCCTTCCTGACGGAGGAGCATGTCGCGGTCGACCTGTTCACCCGGCTGATGCCCTGGCGGCTGCAGGAAGGCTTGCGCCTGTTCGCCGCCCTGGCCGGTGCCGCGGTGATGGCGGTGCTGGCGCGCTACGGCTTCGAGCAGGGCTGGCGCGAGCACAGCGCCGGCGACATCACCCAGACGCTTGGCCTGCCGCTGGGGCTCTACTGGCTGCCGCTGCTGGCGGGGCTGGGGCTGTCGGCGCTGGCCTGCCTGGCGGTGGCCGCCCAGGCCGCGGCGCGGCTGTTCTCCCGGGCGCCGGCGCCGTGAGCGCCCTGCCGCCGCCGCTGATCGGCGCGCTCGGCATGGCCGCACTGCTGGTGCTGATCGGCCTGCGCGTGCCGATCGGCATCGCCATGGCGGTGGTCGGCATCCTTGGCGGGCTGGCGGTGAATGGCTGGGATGCCACCGCCTTCGTGCTCGGCTCGCAGCCCTTCTCCACGGTCTTTCCCTACAGCCTGTCGGTCATTCCGCTGTTCATCCTGATGGGCGTCTTTGCCGCCCATGCCGGGCTGTCGCGCTCGCTTTACGAGGCGATCTACGCGCTGATCGGGCATCTGCGCGGCGGGCTTGCGCTCGCCACCATCGGGGCCTGCGCCCTGTTCGGCTCGATCTGTGGGTCCTCGCTGGCGACCGCGGCGACCATGGCCCGGGTGGCGGTGCCGGAGATGCGCCGCCACGGCTATGACGACCGGCTGTCGGCCGGCGCGCTCGCGGCGGGCGGCACGCTCGGCATCATGATCCCGCCCAGCATCATCATGGTGATCTATGCGATCCTGACGGAGCAGTCGATCGGGCGCATGTTCCTGGCCGGCTTCGTGCCGGGCGCGCTGGCGACCGCCTGCTACATGGCGGCGGCTTGGCTGGTGGTGCGCTTCCGCCCCGAGGCCGGCCCGGCCGGCGTGCGGGCGGACTGGCGCCAGCGCATCGCCACCCTGCGCCGGGTCGGCCCGGTGCTGGCCCTGTTCGTGGTGGTGATGGGCGGCATCTATACCGGCCTGTTCTCGCCGACCGAGGGGGCCGCGGTCGGCTCCTTCGGTGCCTTCGTGCTGACCTTGTGGGCGCGCCAGCTCACCTGGACCGTGTTCCTGGACAGCCTGCGCGAGACCGCCTCCACCACGGCAATGATCTTCCTGATCTTCATCGGCACCTCGATCCTGCAGTATTTCCTTGAGACCTCGGGCCTGCCGGGGCTGCTGCGCCAGGCGATCGCAGAGGCCGAGCTGGGGCCGATGCAGGTGCTGATGATCATGCTGCTGGTCTACCTCGTGCTCGGCTGCTTCCTCGACAGCCTGTCGATGCTGCTGATCACGCTGCCGCTGTTCTTCCCGATCGTGAAGGCGATGGGCATCGATCCCATCTGGTTCGGCATCCTGGTGGTCTGCGTGGTCGAGATCGGGCTGATCACGCCGCCGGTCGGCATGAACCTGTTCGTCATCACCGCGGTGGTGCCGGGCCTGGCGCTGCGCACCACGATCGCCGGGGTGTCGCCCTTCATCGCCGCCGATGTGCTGCGCCTGGCGATCCTGCTGGCCTTCCCGTCGCTGACGCTGTGGCTGCCGTCGCTTCTGAAGTAGCCGGACCCTGCCCAAGGGCGCGGTTGCGTGTATCCTTGGGCGCATGGCACGCAAGATTCCACCTTTTGCCGCGCTGCGCGCCTTTGAGGCGCTGGCCCGGCGCGGCAGCCTGCAGGGGGCGGCCGACGAGCTGCTGATCTCCAGTTCCGCGGTCAGCCACCAGGTGAAGTCCCTGGAGACCTTCCTCAGTTCCAAGCTGGTGGTGCGCGGCGCCGGCGGGCTGAAGCTGACGCCGACCGGGGAAGCCTTCGTCTCCGGCCTGGGCGACGCGCTGGACCGCATCGAGGCAGCCACCCTCGCAGTCCTTCAGACACGGCGCAAGGCAGGTGTGACCTTGCACACCTTCCAGTCCCTGGCGCAGTTCTGGCTGATCCCGCAACTGTCGGATTTCCTGGCCGCCAACCCGGAAATCTCCGTGCGCATGGTCACCGATGGCGAGCCGGTCGACCTTTCCGGCACCGACATCGATCTCGCGATCCAGTATGGCCCCGCCCGGCCGGCCGAGGCGCATTTCGCCGAAAAGCTGATCGACGAGACCATCTTTCCCGTCTGCTCGCCCGACTTCATCCAGAAGAACGGGCCGATCGAGCGGCCGGAGGATCTGCTGGGCCTGCGGCTGATCGGCTGCAACTACATCATGGACGAGTGGAACGAGTATTTCCGCGCGATCGGCCTGGAGACCGCCGCCATCGAGGAGACGCGGCTGACCTTCGACAAGCGCAGCCACGCCCTCCAGGCGGCCGCCAATGGCCTGGGCATCGCCATGGCGCGCACGCCGATGTCGACGCTGCTGATCCAGCGCGGCCAGATCATCCCGGTCTTTGCCCACAAGGTGCCGACCGGCCATGCCTACTACGTGGTCGCCCCCGAACGTTCGGTCGGCCTGCCGCACGTCAAGCAGTTCCGGGCCTGGTTGCGGGTCATCTCGCAACCCTATCTGGAGGATCGTGCGGCCGCTGAATAGGCGCGCACTGCCGGCTTGCCGCGCCGCCGCGCCCGCACTAGTGTTTGGCGTACCCGCCAGAGGCGAGCGGCCGCGCCGCTCCGGAGCCAGCCGATAGTTCCATGGGCCGCTATTCCGTCTTGCGCCTCCTCACCGAGGGATTGAAGGGCCATACCGGATGGGAGCGCGCATGGCGCGCCGCGGCCCCCAAGCCGGCCTATGACGTGATCATCGTCGGCGGCGGCGGGCATGGGCTCGCCTCGGCCTTCTATCTCGCCAAGGAGCACGGCATCACCAATGTGGCGGTGCTGGAGCGCGGGCGGATCGGCCTCGGCAACACCGGGCGCAACACCACCATCGTGCGCTCGAACTACCTGCTGCCCGAGAACAACCTGTTCTACGAGAAGTCGCTTCAGCTCTGGGAGCAGCTTGAGCAGGAGCTGAACTTCAATGTGATGATGAGCCAGCGTGGCGTGGTGAACCTGTTCCATTCCGATGGCCAGCGCGATGTCTTCGCCCGCCGCGGCAATGCCATGCGGCTGGCCGGCATCGATGCCGAGCTGCTGGACCGTGAGCAGCTCCGCGCCCTCTGCCCGCTGATCGACTTCGACAACGCGCGTTTCCCTGTCTATGGCGGGCTTTTGCAGCGGCGTGGCGGCACGGCCCGCCACGATGCCGTCGCCTGGGGCTTTGCGCGGGCGGCCGACCGGCTCGGCGTCGACATCATCGAGGAGTGCGAGGTCACCGGCATCACCCGCGACGGCGGCCGGGTGACGGGGGTGGAGACCACGCGCGGCCGGATCGCCGCGCCAAAGATCGGCATCGCGGTGGCCGGCCACAGCACGCAGGTGGCGGCGATGGCGGGGCTGCGCCTGCCGATCGAAAGCCACATCCTGCAGGCCTTCGTCTCGGAGGCGCTGAAGCCGATGATCGACTGCGTGATCACCTTCGGCGCCGGGCATTTCTACATCAGCCAGTCCGACAAGGGCGGGCTGGTCTTCGGCGGCGGGCTCGACGGGCACAATTCCTTCGGCCAGCGCGGCACGCTGCCCGAGGCGCAGCATGTGATGGCGGCGGGGCTGGCGATGATCCCCGCCCTGTCGCGGGTGCGGGTGCTGCGGCAATGGGCCGGCGTGATGGACATGACCTTCGACGGCTCGCCGCTGATCTGCAAGACCGCGGTCGACGGGCTCTACCTCAATGGCGGCTGGTGCTATGGCGGCTTCAAGGCGACGCCGGGATCGGGCTGGTGCTTTGCCCACACCATCGCCCGCAACGAGCCGCATGCGCTGAACGCCGCCATGACCATCGAACGTTTCCGCGATGGCCGGATGATCGACGAGAAGGGCGCCGGCCCCTTCCCCTGGGCGCAATAGGCAGGGCCATGCACAGGATCGACTGCCCCTGGTGTGGCCTGCGCGACGAGGCGGAGTTCAGCTACCGCGGCGACGCCACGGTCGTCCGCCCCGGCCCCGATGGCGACGCCGCGGCCTTCCACGACTACGTCTACGACCGCGACAACCCGAAGGGCTGGCATGCCGAGTGGTGGCAGCACGCCGGCGGCTGCCGGCAATGGCTCAGGATCGAGCGCCACACCGTGACGCACGAGATCCGCGCCATCGCCCCGGCCGGCGACCGCCAGCCATGACCCAGGCCTGCCGGCTGGCCGCGGGCGGCCGCATCGAGCGCGGCCAGACCCTGCGCTTCACCTTCGATGGCCGCCCCTACGAGGGCCATCCGGGCGATACCCTGGCCTCGGCCCTGCTGGCCAATGGCGTCACCCTGTTTGGGCGCAGCTTCAAGTACCATCGGCCGCGTGGCCTGCTCGCCGCCGGGCCGGAGGAGCCGAATGCCCTGGTCGAGCTGCGCCAGGGCGCCCGGCGCGAGCCCAACACCCGGGCGACGGTGGCCGAGCTGTTCGACGGGCTGGTGGCCACCAGCCAGAACCGCTGGCCCTCACTCGATCTCGATCTCGGCGCGGTCAATTCGCTGTTCGCCCGCTTCCTGACCGCCGGCTTCTACTACAAGACCTTCATGTGGCCGGCGGCCTTCTGGGAGAAGGTCTACGAGCCGCTGATCCGGCGTGCCGCCGGCCTCGGCCGGGCGGCGCGCGAGGGCGATCCGGACGCTTATGAGCAGATGCACGCGCATTGCGACGTGCTGGTGGTCGGGGCCGGGCCGGCCGGGCT
>CAZEQG010000124.1:6432-7789 GCA_964514295.1 uncultured Alphaproteobacteria bacterium | reverse complement strand
AAGCCCGCGTCACCGCCGCGCGCCGCGACGAGGCGGGGGCGCTGTGGCGGACGCCGGCGGTCTCGCTCGCCATCGCCAAGCGCCCGGGCAGCAACGCCGTCACCATCGCCGAGGCGGTGCGGGCGCGGCTCAGCGAGCTCCGTGGCCAGGTGCTGCCGGCCGAGATCGAGCTGATGGTCACCCGCGACTATGGCCGCTCGGCCGACGAGAAGGCCAATGAGCTGCTGTTCCATCTGGGGCTGGCGACGCTGTCGATCGTGCTGCTGGTGTGGCTGTCGATCGGCTGGCGGGCGGCGCTGGTGGTGGCGGTGGTCATTCCCACCACCATCCTGCTGACGCTGTTCGCCACCCGGATCATGGGCTACACGCTGAACCGGGTCAGCCTGTTCGCGCTGATCTTTTCGATCGGCATCCTGGTCGACGATGCCATCGTGGTGATCGAGAACATCGCCCGGCACTGGGCGATGCGCGATGGCAGGCCGCGGCTCCAGGCCGCGGTCGAGGCGGTGGCCGAGGTCGGCAACCCGACCATCGTGGCGACACTGACGGTGATCGCGGCCCTGCTGCCGATGCTGTTCGTCTCCGGCCTGATGGGGCCCTATATGAGCCCCATCCCGGCCAACGCCTCGGCGGCGATGCTGTTCTCCTTCTTCGTCGCGGTGATGCTGACGCCCTGGCTGATGGCGCGGCTCGGCACCGGGCCGCAGGCGGCGGAAGCCGGGCATGACGCGGCCGGGGGCGGCCGGCTGGGCCGGGCCTATGTCGCGCTCGCCCGGCCGATCCTCGCCTCCCGCCGGCGGGCCTGGGCCTTCCTCCTGGCCGTTGGCCTCGCCACCCTGGCCTGCCTGTCGCTGTTCGCCGGCGGCCAGGTGACGGTGAAGCTGCTGCCCTTCGACAACAAGCCGGAGCTGCAGGTGGTGCTCGACCTGCCCGAGGGTGCCTCGGTCGAGGACACCGACCGGGCGCTGCAGGCGATGGCGGACCGGCTGGCGCCGCTGCCCGAGGCGCAATCGTTCCAGAGCTATGCCGGTACGCCCGCCCCCTTCAACTTCAACGGGCTGGTCCGCCACTATTACCTGCGCGCGCTGCCGCACCAGGGCGAACTCACCGTGGTGCTGCGGCCGAAGGAGGAGCGGAGGCGGCCCAGCCACGACATCGCCCTCGACATCCGCGGGCGGCTGGCGGGGCTCGACCTGCCGCCGGGCAGCGCCGTCAAGGTGGTCGAGCCGCCGCCCGGCCCGCCGGTGCTGGCAACCCTGCTGGCCGAGATCTACGGGCCGGATGCCGACACCCGCCGCGCGGTTGCCGCCCGCGTGCGCGCCGCCTTCGAGGCGGTGCCCTTCATCGTCGACATCGA
>CAZEQG010000124.1:0-6409 GCA_964514295.1 uncultured Alphaproteobacteria bacterium | reverse complement strand
ACAGCTGCGCCGCCCGCCTCATCCCGCGCCGCGATCACCGCGTCGAGCAGGCCGATGTGCACGACACGCTGGCCGCCCTCTATCGCGGCGTCGCCGTGGGCTACTCCCATCGCGGCGGCGGCCGCCATCCCATTCCCATCCGCATCGCCCTGCCCAAGGGCGAGCAGGTGGTGGGCCAGCGCGCGCTCGCCACGCCGGTGCCGGCCGACGCCCTGCCCGGCGGCCGCGGCGTCGTCGAGCTGGGCGAGCTTGTCGTGCTGTCGCGCGAGCCTGCCTCCTTCCCGATCTTCCGCCGCAACGGGCGGGCGGCCGAGATGGTGACGGGCGAGCTCGCCGGCGCCTATGAGGCGCCCATCTACGGCATGATCGCGGTCGCACGCGCGATCGAGGCGGCGGACTGGGGAAGCCTGCCCAAGCCGGCGATCGCCCTGCACGGCCAGCCGCTCGACGAGACGCAGCCGACGCTGCTGTGGGATGGCGAGTGGGAGGTGACATGGGTCACCTTCCGCGACATGGGGGCCGCCTTCGCGGTGGCGATCCTCGCCATCTATGTGCTGGTGGTGGGGCAGTTCGGTTCCTTCCGCCTGCCGCTGGTGATCCTGATCCCGGTGCCGCTGACCTTCATCGGCATCATGCTGGGGCACTGGCTGTTCGCCGCGCCCTTCTCGGCCACCTCGATGATCGGCTTCATCGCGCTGGCCGGCATCATCGTGCGCAATTCGATCCTGCTGGTGGACTTCATCCGCCATGCTGCGGCCCCCGGCGCGGCGCTGCTCGATACCCTGCTGCTGGCCGGCGCCGTGCGCTTCAAGCCGATCCTGCTGACCGCCCTGGCAGCCATGATCGGGGCAGCCTTCATCCTGACCGATCCGATCTTTCAGGGCCTCGCCATCTCGCTGCTGTTCGGGCTCGCCTCCTCAACCGCGCTGACGGTGCTGGTGGGCCCGGCGATCTACGTGGTGCTGCGCGGCTGACCCGCCCCGGCCCGCCTCAGCCGGCGGCGGCCACATGCAGGCGCGACAACGCGCCCGCAACCGCGCCGACCAGCGCCGCCGGCTCAACCGGCTTGGCAAGGGCGGCGCAGGCACCCAGGGTGATCATCGCCTTCAGCGCCTCCGGCATCGCCGGGTGGCCGGCCGACAGCGCGATCACCGGCATGTCGAAACGCCGCCGGCGCACCGCCCGCAGCACCTCGAACCCGTCCATCCCCGGCATGAAGATCTCGGTCACCACGACATCGGCGCGGTCGATCGCCGAGCTGGAAAACGATTCGCCCGACTGCACGCGGACCCGGAAGCCTGCCTCGCGCAGCTGCGCAACCACGGCCCGCCGCGCTGCCCCGTCGTCATCCACAACCAGCACCACCCGACCGTCCAGCCGCATGTGCCCCATGGCAGGCCTCCGTCGTTCTGACGCCCTGCCCGGATGCCCCCGCTCCGGTCATATCCCCTGGTTTGAAGTATATCGCGAAAATGCCCGACAAGGGCAATTGGATTCAGACAAGCGCGATTTGCCGAAGCCAGTCCTCCAGGTTGTAATAGTTGGTCACCCGGGTGATCTGCCCGCCGCGCAGCTCGAAGAAGGCGCCGCCCGCCAGGCGGTAGGTCTGGCCGCGCGCCGGCGGCAGGCCCTGGTCGGCGGCAAGGTAGCGGCCGTGAACGACATATTCCGCCGCCGCCCGCCCGCCGCCGCGGTCCACCATCACCACGATGTCGGACAGGCGCTCGGCATAGCAGCGCTGCATGCGGGCCAGGAAGGCGGCAAAGGCATCCCGCCCGGTCTCCCGCCCGCCCTGGTTCACGTCATGGATGACGTCCTCGGCCATGAGCGCCAGCATGCCGGCCCAGTCGCCGCGGTTGAAGGCGTCGTAGTAGGCGGCGATCACGTTCTCGGTATCGGTCATTGCACGATGAATCCATGGGCAAAGGGGTCGCGGTCGTCGATGAAGATGGTGTTCAGCCCGGTCACCCGGGCCCAGCCCTGGATCGTCGGCACGATCGCCGGCCGGCCGCCGAGGCTGGTCTCGGCGGCGATGCCACCGACGAACAGCGAGCCGATGATCGATTCGTGCACGAAGCGCTCGCCCGGCTTCAGCAGCCCCTTGGCGTGGCGCTGGGCCATGCGGGCCGAGGTGCCGGTGCCGCAGGGGCTGCGGTCGATCGCCTTGTCGCCGTAGAACACGGCGTTGCGGGCGTGGGCCCCCGGCTTCGTCGGCGCGCCGGTCCACAAGATGTGGGACAGGCCGGCGATGGTCGGGTTCTCGGGATGGACGAAGCGCTGCGTCTGGTTCAGCCGCGCCCGCATCAGCGGCGACAGGCGTACCAGCTCGGCCGCCGTGAAGTCGGCCATGTCTCGGAAATTCTCCTGCGCCTCCACGATGGCGTAGAAATTGCCGCCATAGGCGACATCGACATGGAGGGTGCCGCCCAGCTCCGGCATCTCCACCGGCACCCGCTCGGCGGCGAGGAAACCCGGCACATTGGTCAGCGTGACCGAGGCCACGAAGCGGCCGTCCATCTCGTATTCCGCCACCACCAGGCCGGCCGGCGTGTCGAGGTGGAGGCGCCCGGGCTGCCGCGGCGTGACCAGCCCATGCTCGATCATCGCCGTGACCGTGCCGATGGTGCCGTGGCCGCACATCGGCAGGCAGCCCGACACCTCGATGAACAGGATGGCGATGTCGCAATCGGCCCGGGTCGGCGGGTAGAGGATCGATCCCGACATCACGTCATGGCCGCGCGGCTCGAACATCAGCCCGGTGCGCACCCAGTCATACTCGGCCAGGAAGTGCTGGCGCCGGGCGCTCATGGTCTCACCCTCCAGGCGCGGGCCGCCGCCCGCCACCACCCGGACCGGGTTGCCGCAGGTATGCGCATCGATGCAGAAGAAACTGTGGCTGGCCATGGCACTCCTCTGGCGTGGCGGCGGCTTCTGGCTACACCGGGCGGGGCCGGACCGGAACCCCCTTCCGCGCCGGCGGCGCCGGCGATAGGGTCCGGCGATCGACGGCGAGAAGGATGGCGACGGTGAATTTCCGCAGCGACAACGTGATGGGCGCCAGCCCCGAGGTGCTGGAGGCGATCGTGGCGGCGGCCCGCGGCGACGCCCATTCCTATGGCGCCGACAGCTACACCGAGAAGCTGGAGGCGCGGCTGGCGGAGATCTTCGAGCATGAGCTGGTGGTGCTGCCGGTGGCCACCGGCACCGCCGCGAACGCCCTCTGCCTGGCCGCCCTGACCCCGCCCTGGGGCGCCATCTACGGCCATGCCGAGGCACATGCCCTGACCGACGAGTGCGGCGCGCCCGAAATGTTCAGCGCCGGCGCCAAGCTGGTCGGCCTGCCCGGCGAGCACGGGCGCATCCAGCCCCATGTCCTGGACGAGGCCCTGGCGGCGGCCGGCAAGGGCACGGTCCACCATGTCCAGCCGGCGGCGCTGACCATCACCCAGGCGACCGAGGCCGGCACCGTCTACCGCATCGACGGCATCTCGGCCCTGTCGGTCGTCGCCGGCATGCACGAGATCAAGGTGCACATGGATGGCGCGCGCTTCGCCAATGCCCTCGTCACGCTGGACTGCTCCCCCGCCCGCATGACCTGGAAGGCCGGCATCGACATGCTGAGCTTCGGGGCGACCAAGAACGGCTGCCTGGCGGCGGAGGCGGTGATCAGCTTCGATCCGTCGCGCCGACAGGAGCTGCTGTTCCGCCGCAAGCGCGCCGGCCACCTGTTCTCCAAGGCGCGGCTGCTGTCGGCCCAGCTGCTCGCCTATCTGGAAGGCGACCTGTGGCTGCGCAACGCCCGCCACGCCAATGCCATGGCGGCGCGCCTGGGCAGCGGCCTCGCCGGCCTGCCGGGCGCCCGGCTGGCCCATCCGGTCGAGGCCAACGAGGTGTTCGTGGACCTGCCGGAGCCGGCGATCGCCGCCGTCGAGGCCGCCGGCTTCGGCGTCTACCGCTGGCATGGCCCCGGCACCACGCGGCTGCGCCTCGTCACCTCCTTCGCCACTGACCCCGCCGACATCGACGCCTTCATCGCCACCGCCAGCCGCGCCTGCGCGGCCGCCGCCTGACCGCAGCAACAGCCGCGGGCACGACGCGCGATAGCCCTTGATCGCGCCCGCCCCCGGCGCTATGTCTGCGCCTCGGCCTCGTCCCCTTCGTCTAGAGGCCCAGGACACCGCCCTCTCACGGCGGTAACAGGGGTTCGAATCCCCTAGGGGACGCCATTTTCCCGGCCAGATGCGGCCGATCGGGCCGAATCCCACAGCACCCTGCGAAGCGGCCAGCGGGTGGCCTGTCGATCAGGGTCAGCGCTGCTGACCGATACACACCTTAACCCATTGAAAAACTGGCGCGCCCTGCTGGATTCGAACCAGCGACCCACAGCTTAGAAGGCTGTTGCTCTATCCGGCTGAGCTAAGGGCGCGCGCGGCGCCTCTAATGTGTCCAGGCGCCGCGCCGATCATAGCGGAAATTGTCGGCATAGGCGCGCAGCTTCGGCGCCGGTGCCGCCGGCTCGCTGACGCTGTAGGAAAGGCCGAGGCGGCGGGCGTGCGCGATCGCCTCCTCCCGGGTGGCGAAGGTCAGCCGCACCTGGTTCAGCGTGTCGCCGGCCGCCACCCAGCCCATCAGCGGCTCGGGCGCGCGCGGCGTCAGCGGCTCGTATTCCAGAACCCAGCGCCTGGTATTGGCGCGGCCGGACTGCATGGCGGTCTTGCTCGGCTGGTAGATCCTGGCGTGCATGGCTGCTGCGTGCCCTCCGTCTTGACAGTGACAGGCCCGGCGGCTGGTCGGGGCGAGAGGATTCGAACCTCCGGCATCCAGCTCCCAAAGCTGGCGCTCTACCAGGCTGAGCTACGCCCCGGGCCGGCGCCCGCAGTGAGATAGCCGATCCGCAGGGCGCCCGGAAGCCCCTTCGGCGCCGCGCCCTGGCATGCTAAAGCCGGTGCCAACCCCGTCAGGAGGACTGCCATCCCATGTCCCGCTACAGTTTCGGTCTGCCAGAAGCCTTGCGCGACTACTACCGCAGCGTCTGCGGGCGCGAACCGCCGGTGCTGGCCGCCCTGCGCGAGGAGACCCGCAGCCTGCCGATGGCCGGCATGCAGATATCGCCCGAGCTGGGCTCGCTGCTGACCGTGCTGGTGAAGCTGTCGGGCGCGCGGCGCTGCCTGGAGGTCGGGACCTTCACCGGCTATTCCAGCACGGCCGTCGCGCTCGCCCTGCCGGCCGACGGCACGCTGCACTGCTGCGACGTGAACCCGGAATGGACGGCGATCGCCCGGCGCTACTGGGAGAAGGCCGGGGTCGCCGGCAAGATCACGCTCACCCTGGCACCGGCGGCCGAAACGCTCGACCGGCTGATCGCCGAGGGCGGGGCCGGCCGCTACGACTTCTGCTTCGTCGACGCCGACAAGACCGGCTATGACGCCTATTACGAGCGCGCCCTCACCCTGCTGCGGCCGGGTGGCCTCATCGCCTTCGACAATGTGCTGTGGGGCGGCTCGGTCGCCGATCCCGAGCGCAATGATCCCGACACCATGGCGCTGAAGGCGCTGAACGCCAAGATCGTCGCCGATCCGCGGGTCGAGCCGGCGATGATCCCGATCGGCGACGGCGTGACCCTGGCCCTGAAACGCTAGACCCGTCAGCCGGCGCCGCCCGGGCGGATCCAGCGGAAGCGGGGCGGCCAGGGCACCACCCGGGCGGTGCCCACCGCCGCCAGCCAGGTGACGATCGCGTGGCGGCGCCCGGTCAGCACCGGCATGGCGCCGTGGCGGAAGCGGCGGTCGGCGGGAAAGACCACCGCCATGCCGGCCCGCGGCCGCACGGTGAGCCCGAGATCGGGGAAATCCAGCTCGCCGCCGGTGAAATCCTGGTCGAGGTAGATGATGGCCGAAAGGTCGCGGTCGGCGATCCGCCGCCAGCCATCGGGATACTGGTATTCGCCGTCGGTATGCGCCTTGTAGTGGCCGCCGGGCAGATAGCGCAGAAGCTGCGGATACTCCCACCAGTCGACGGCGCAGCGATAGTGCGGCTCGATCACCGTGCGCACCAGGCGGTCGATGGCGGCGTTCACCTCGCCCTCCACCGGGGCGAGGTCGACCGTCAGCGTGTCCCGCACCGCGACATCGACATAGCGCGCCATGTCGCGCGCATTGCCGGCGGAGCCAGCATCCAGCAGGGACAGTGGCGTCGCCTGATCGAGGGCCAGCGCCGACAGCAGGCGCCGGCACAGATCGGGCGGCAGGAAACCCTCGACCACCCGGACCAGGCGGCGGCAATGGTCGGGCGCGGCCTCGGCCGCGCGCCGGCGGGCCAGCGCCGCCAGCCCCGGCCAACTGTCCCCCGACTGGGCCATGGCATGAAGGGCGGGCAGGAAGCCCTGGCGGTGCAGCCCGGCCACCGCCTC
>CAZEQG010000123.1:0-7877 GCA_964514295.1 uncultured Alphaproteobacteria bacterium | reverse complement strand
ATTCTCGGCCAGGTGGCGGCGCCAGGCGCGGGCGCCCGGCAGCCCGCCGAACAGCCCCAGCATGTGGCGGGTGATGGCCGACAGCGGCACCCCCTCGGCCAGCCGTGCCGCGATGTAGGGCTCCATCGCCGCGACCACCGCCCAGGGATCGGCCAGCCGCGCCGGCTCGCCGAACAGCGCGGGGTCCACGCCCGCCAGCAGCCAGGGCATCTCATAGGCGGCCCGGCCCAGCATCACGCCATCGACATGGGCGAGATGCGCCCGCACGGCCGCCAGATCGCGGATGCCGCCGTTGAGGATGATGGCGAGATGCGGAAATTCGGCCTTCAGGCGGTAGGCTTCCTGCGGGCGCAGCGGCGGGATCTCGCGGTTCTCCTTCGGCGACAGGCCGTTGAGCCAGGCCTTGCGGGCATGCACCACGAACATCCGGCAGCCCGCCGCCGCCACCGGCTCGACGAAGCGCCGCAGGTCGTCGTAGCCGTCGGCCTCGTCGACGCCGATGCGGCACTTCACGGTGACCGGCACGCTGACCGCGCGGGTCATCGCCGCCACGCAGGCCGCCACCGTGGCCGGCTCGCGCATCAGGCAGGCGCCGAAGCGGCCGACGGTCACCCGGTCGCTGGGGCAGCCGCAGTTCAGGTTCACCTCGTCATAGCCGAAGGACTGGCCGATCGCCGCCGCCTCTGCCAGCATCGCCGGGTCGCTGCCACCGAGCTGCAGGGCGACGGGATGCTCGGCCGGGTCGAAGCCGAGCAGCCGCGCCCGGTCCCCCCGCAGCACCGCCTGCGCCGTGACCATCTCGGTATAGAGCCGGGCGCGGCGGCTGAGCTGGCGATGGAAGTACCGGCAATGCCGGTCCGTCCAGTCCATCATCGGGGCAACGGCGAAGATCGGTTCGGGCGTGTTCAAGTCTCGGCTTCGTCCAAGTGGTGGTCCGCCGCGGCAGGCTAGCCGAAACCGGCCGGCCGGCGCATCACCGATCATCGGCGCAGATGCGGCCGGCAGCCTAATCGAGCTGGGCGCCGAGGGTGATCGCCCCGGGGTACTGGTCGGGCGTCAGGCCGCATTCGGCGAACACCGCGCCTGTCATGTTCGCCTCGTCGAAACGGGCGCCGGTCAGCCGTGCGCGCAGCAGGCGGGCGCCGCGCAGGTCGGCCCGGGTCAGCACCGCGCCGGAAAGGTCGGGCGTCATCTCGCGGCCGGTCTTGTTGCCGTTCGCATCGCGGATGGCGAGCGGCTCCAGCACCGTGTCGCGCAGGTCGGCCTCCAGCAGATTGGCCTCGGCGAAGCTGGCGCCGGCAAGGGTGGAGCCGGAAAGGTCGGCGCGTTCCAGATCGGCGCCCTTGAAATCGGCGAGCAGCAGTTCGCAGTTGGCGAGCTGGGCGCGGATCAAGGTGGCGCCGGCCAGCCTGGCGGCGCGCAGGTCACAGGCGGTGAAGTCGACATTGGTCAGGTCGGTGCCCGACAGGTCCAGGCGCTGGCCCTGCCGGCCGTTGCTGGCGATCCACAGCGAATGGGCCTCGACCGCCAGCCGCAGATAGGGCGGCAGGGCGGCGCGGCCAGAGCGGATGACGGCGCCATCCAGCCGGGCATCGCCGAGCTGCGCCTTGGACAGGTCGACATTGCGCAGATTGGCGTCGCGCAGATCGGCACCGGCGAAATCCGCCCCCTCGACATTGGCGCCGATCAGCACCGCCTGCTTCAGTTGGGCGCCGCGGAAGGAGGCGCCGGCGAGATCGGCTCCGGACAGGTTGGCGGCGAACATCCGGGCATTGACGAAGCGTGCATTGCGGGCCGAGGACACGGCCATCACGCTGCCGGTCAGGTCGGCGCTGGTGAAGTTGGCACCGTCCAGCTTGGCGTCGGTGAGGTCGGCGGCGCGCTCTTCCTTCTGGGTGCCGTTGGCGGTCTGCTGGATCACCTGGCCCGGCCGCAGATCGGCTTCGGTGACATTGGCAAACCGCAGATTGGCGCGGTTCAGGTTCGCCGCGCGCAGATCGGCCCGCGACAGGTTGGCGGCCTCCAGGTCGCTGTCCTGAAGATTGACGCCGAACAGGTCGCCAGAGCTGAGATCGACGCCCTTCAGCAGGCTGCGCGCCAGGCTGGCGCCGGCCAGCACCGCCCCGATCAGCTTGCGCCCGGCCAGGCTCGCCCCATCGATCCGGGCGTTGCGCAGGGTCATCCGCCGCCCGCCCTGCCGGCCATCGACATAGTCTTCATGCGCGCGGACGGTGCGCATCAGCTCCTTAAGCTGCCTTTCGCTCAACCCGCTCCTGGGCGGCTGCGGAGCTTCGCTCATCGTCGCACTTCCCTTCGCCCGCGGGAGATGTTGCCGTCCACCGGTTCCGCAGGGCCTTGTTATTCCGCGCTGCGGCTGCGATGCAAGCACTTGATTGTGCGTCGCGTCGTCACTGCGTGTGCAATGGGAAAACCATTGCCGCCGATGGCGGCCAGGCGAGTGTCACGCGCTCGCCCTGCGCCGGCAGGCCGGCATCGGTGCTGCCGGTAGCCAGCGCTGCGTGCAGCACCTGGCCGCCGACATCCACGAACACCGAGGTGCGGCTGCCGACCATGATGACGTCGGTTACCACGCCATCCAGCCGGTTGTCGCCCGGCGCGGCCGACAGGCGGATCGCCTCCGGGCGCAGCAGCAGCAGCGCCGGCCCCAGCGGCGTCGGCCCCAGCGGTGCCGGCCGGTCAAGCGCAAGCGGGGCGCCCGGTGCGGCATCGGCAAGGAACCCCGTGGCCTCGGCCCGCCCGGGCAGGCGGTTGGTCTCGCCCACAAATTCGGCCACGAACACGCTCGCCGGCCGGCGGTAGAGCTCGCCCGGGGCCGCCACCTGCTCGATGCGCCCGGCATTCATCACGGCGATGCGGTCGGACATGGTCATCGCCTCGGTCTGGTCATGGGTCACCAGCACCGTGGTGATGCCGAGCCGGGACTGCAGGCGGCGCAGCTCAAGCTGCATGGCGGCGCGCAGCCGGGCATCGAGGGCGGCCATCGGCTCGTCGAGCAGCAGCACGGCCGGCTCGATCGCGATCGCGCGGGCCAGCGCCACCCGCTGCTGCTGGCCGCCGGAAAGCTGGGCGGGATAGCGGCCGGCGAACCCCTCCATGTGGACCAGCGACAGCGCCCGCTCCACCCGGGCGGCAATCGCGGCCGGGGCGAGCCTGCGCATCTTCAGCCCGAAGCCGACATTGGCCGCCACGTCCATATGCGGGAACAGGGCGTAGTTCTGGAACACCACGCCGATGTCGCGCTTCCAGGGCGGCACGCCGTCGAGCGTCCGGCCGTCGACGGCGATGCGTCCGCGATCGGGCGAGATCAGCCCGGCCACGCAGCGCAGCAGCGTGGTCTTCCCGCAGCCCGAAGGCCCGAGCAGCGACACGAACTCGCCGGGCGCGATGGCGAGATCCACATCCGCCAGCGCGCTGACCGCGCCGTAGGACTTGGCGACGCCGGAAAGCTCCAGCCGGCCGCTCGCCTCAGCCATGGGCATCGCCCCGCCGGGCAGGCACGGTGAGCGTATGCAGGCCGTAGAAGTACTCGACCAGCAGCAGCACCGCGACCACGATCGCCATCTTCAGCACCGAGACCGCCGCCACCGCCGGATCGTAGTTGTTCATGATGTAGCCGAGGATGGAGACCGGCAGCGTCATGTTGGATGCATTGGACAGAAGGAGGGCCACCGCCACCTCGTCGAAGGAGATCAGGAAGGCGAACATGCCGCCGGCGAACAGGCCCGGCCGGATCAGCGGCAGGGTGACGAAAAGGAAGGTCCGCCACGGCCCCGCCCCCAGGGTCTGCGCCGCCTCCTCCAGCCGCGGGTCGGCACCGGAATAGACCGCCACCACCGTGCGCAGCAGATAGGGGAACACCACCACCACATGGCCGGCAAGCAGGCCGAAATAGGTGTTTCCCAGGCCGATGGCACTGAGGAAGAACAGCAGCGCGATCGCCAGCACCAGGGTTGGCAGGCTGAGCGGCGACAGCAGGAAGGCCTGCACCGCGAGCGCCCCGGGCACCAGCCGGCGGACCACCGCGATCGCCGCCGGCACCGCCAGCGCCGCCGACAGCGATGCCGCCAGGATGCCAAGCTCGATGCTGTTCCACAGCGGGCGCATGAAGCTGGGATCGCTCAGCACCTGGCCCATCCAGTGCAGCGAATAGCCGGGCGGCGGGAAGATCACGAAGCGGGCGGAGGAGAAGGCGACCGCCGCCACCACCAGCAGCGGCAGCAGCAGGAACACCGCCGCCGCCGCGACATAGAGCTTCAGCCACGCCCTCACGCCGGCAGCCCGCCGCGCAGCCGCCGCCCCAGCAGCATCTGGGCGAAGCTGAGCGAGACCACCAGCGCCACCAGGATCATCCCCAGCGCCGCCCCGAATGGCCAGTCGGCGGCAAGGTTGAGCTGCTGATAGATGAGCAGCGGCAGCACCATGGTGGCATTGCCCCCCATCATCATCACTGTCACGAAGCTGCCCATCGACAGGGCGAAGACCAGCAGGGTGCCGGTCAGCACCCCCTCCAGGCCGAGCGGCCAGGTCACCGCCAGGAAGGCGCGCCAGGGGCTGGCGCCAAGGGTCAGCGCCGCCTGGTCGAGGGCGGGATCGATGCCCTCCAGCGCCGCGGCGACGGACAGCACCATGAAGGGCAGAAGCACATGGACCATCGCCAGCCAGATCGCGAACCAGCCGCCCATCAGGTCGAGCGCGGGCAGCCCCGCGCCCTTCAGCAGCGCGTTCACCAGCCCGCTGCGCCCCAGGATCACCATCCAGCCGAAGGTGCGCACCACCACGTTCACCAGCAGCGGGGTGACCACCAGGAACACCAGGAAGCCCTTGGCCGGGCCGCGCGCCCGGGCGATCGCGAGGGCCAGCGGATAGCCCAGCACCACGGTGCCGAGGGTGACCGCCAGGCTCAGCAGCAGCGTCTGCCCGATCACCCCGAGGTAGTAGGCATCGCCCAGTGCCCGGGTGAACTGCCCGGCGCCGATGCCGCCGCCGGGGGCGCGCAGGGCCACCCCCAGGTTCAGAAGCAGCGGTGCCACGAAGAAGGCGCCCAGGAACAGCGCGCCGGGGGCGACCAGCAGCAGCCCTGCCGGCAGCCGCCGCCCGGGGCCGCGAGACGTCAACGGATCTCCTTGTTCCAGCGCTCGATCCAGGCCGGGATCCGGTCCATGAACTTCGTGAACTCAGGCTGCCGGGTCTTTTCCAGCGGCGTCAGGATCGCCTTCAGCTCGGGCGGGTAGACGACCTTGCTGTTCACCACCGGATACTTGATCGCCTGGGCATGGCCAAGCTGGGCCTTGGGCGACAGCACGCAGTCGACATAGGTCCAGGCCGCCTCCGGCGCGTTCTTGACCTTGGCCAGCATGCCCGCCGACTGGAACGCCCCCTCCTCGGGGATATAGGCGCCGGCCCAGGCATTCTCCTGGGCGAAGGAATAGGCGCGGCCATCCCAGTAGACCAGGATGTCCACTTCCTTGGTGGCGAACAGGTTCAGCGCGTCAACCGGCGCCGTCCAGTATTTCACGATGTTCGGCAGCATCGCCTTGTACTTCTCGAACACCGCGTCGTCGCTGCCGTAGATCGTGCCCAAGAACCAGGTGAACTGCGGCCCCCAGGCCATGGTCACCGCCGGGAAGGAAACACGCTTGCCATATTTGCCGGCGATGGTGTTGTCGATCAGCTCCTTCCAGCTCTTCGGCGGCTCCTTGATCACGTCCTTGTTGTACATGACGATCATGGCGCCGAAATTCTGGATCGTGGCGAAATTGTCCCACTGGGCGCGGAACACCTCCGGCACATCGGCGAGGTTCGGCACCTTCTCCACCGTCAGCTTGTCGAGCAGGCCCTCCCGCCCGGCGCGGATGGCGTCGATCTCGCTGAGGAAGGCCACATGGATCGGCGGGTTCTGCGGATTGGCGCGGATGCGGTTCAGCACCTCGCCCGAGTTCAGCACCAGGATATCGGGATCGGCGCCGGTGCGTTCCTTGTAGCAGCCGGCGAAGTTCTTCTTCGCCGATTCCAGCCACACCCCGCCCGAGGCCACCACGGTGATGCGCTGCGCCGCCGCCTCCGCCGCTGCGAAGCAGGCCACAGCCGCCGCCAGGGCGGCACCTTTCATCAAGCCCCTCATGTCAGCCTCCACGCTGGCCCATGGCCCATTCTGTTGACGGGAAGCCTAGGGTTTGCGTACCACATGTGTCAACGCCGTTGCCCCATGTGAGACAGGCCGAAGCGACGATGAGTTCCCTGGACAGTGCCATCCGCATCCTGCGCTGCCTGTCGCCGCGCACCCCGGTGCTGAAGGTGACCGAGGTGGCCGAGCGGCTCGACATGCCCAAGAGCACCGTGTCGCGGCTGATGAAGCTGCTGCACGAGGGCGGGCTGCTGCGCCGCGACGAGCAGGCGCCGCAGTACGGGCCGGGGCCCCTGGGGCTGACCCTGGGGCGGCTCTACCTCGCCCGCAACGGGCTTCTCGACCAGGTCGACAAGGCGCTGGCGGCGATCGTGGAGCGCTTCGGCTTCTGCGGCTTCGCCGGGGTGCTGGACGGCGACCGGGTGGTGGTGGTCTGCCAGCGCCTGGGCTGGTACCAGCTCCGCTATGTGCTGGAGGTGGGCGAGCGGCTCGATCCGCGGGAGACCGCGATGGGTACCGCGCTGATCGCCCGGCGCGGCGGCGGCTGGGCCGATGATCCGGCGGCGCAGCGCTTCCTGGCCGACCGGGTGGTCGAGGTGCCGTGCCTGTCGGTGCCCGGCATCACCGCCATCGGCACGGCGCTGTGCCCGGCCGGGCAGGAGGCGGCGATCGGCTTCTCCATTTCCTTCCCCGACCTGGCCGCGCCGGCGGATACCAGGGCCGAGATCCGCACGGCGGTGCTGGAGGCCGCGCGCGCCATCGCGCCGGCGATCGGCGACGATTTCCACCTCGACCCCGCAAAGGCGCGCCCGACATGACCGCTTCCTTCCCCCCGCTGCCCGCCCGCAAGTCGCTGAAGCGCATCGCCTTCTTCGGCGATGCCTTCACCGCCGGGGCGGGCGACGAGAGCGGGCTTGGCTGGGTGGGCCGGCTGGTGCAGGACGCCTTCGCCCGCAACCATGACCTCACCGCCTACAATCTCGGCATCCGCGGCGCGCCGACGCGCCTGATCATGAAGCGCTGGCGGGAGGAGGCGGAAGCCCGCCTGCCGCCGGCGGCCGATGCGCGGCTGGTGTTCATGTTCGGCGGCAACGACGCCAAGCAGCTCGTCGGCGGCGGGGTCGAAGTGCCGATCGAGGAATCGGTGGCCAATGCCCGGGCCATCCTGTCGGCCGCCAGGGACTGGCTGCCCACCCTGTGGATCGGCCTGATCCCGATGAACGAGGCGCGGCCCTATCCGCGCCTGATGGCCGGGCCGCAATACACCTTCTCCAATGCCCGCCAGGCCGAATACAACGCCCGCTACCAGCAGGTGGCGGCGGAGATCGGGGTGCCCTTCCTCGACCTGCACACCCCGCTCTTGGCCGACCCCGACTGGCCGCGCCTGACCCAGGCCGGCGACGGCAGCAACCCGGCCGCCGAAGGCTATGCCCGGATTGCCGCGATGATCGCTGCCTGGCCGGCCTGGCGGAGCTGGTTCGAATAGGCACAGGCCGCCCCGGTCGGCCCTCCGGATCGAGCACCAGGGCGGCCGACAGGCCGCGCGCCGCCAGGTCCTCCTGCACCGTGGCGAGGGCCGCGGCATAGTAGTCGGGCGCAAAGGGGATCTCGACCGGCGGGCCGTCATCATCGCCGGCGTCGCCCCCGGTGATGGCGCCCGTGGTCACGGCGCCCGCGGTCACGGCGCCCGCAGCCGGGCCGTCTCGGCCGCGTCGTGTAGGGAAAGAGTGTA
>CAZEQG010000122.1:3210-7910 GCA_964514295.1 uncultured Alphaproteobacteria bacterium | reverse complement strand
CCTTGAATCACTCCATCTCATCCCCGACAAGCGCTTTGAGTACAGAACCTAGGCGCCACCGGCGCCGGCGCGTCTTGCTCTTGCGCCGGGCGGCTTTCGCGTCTATGTGATGGGCGCGCCGGCGGACCCCAAACCGCCGGCAGGGATATCGGGGCCATAGCTCAGTTGGGAGAGCGCTTGAATGGCATTCAAGAGGTCAGGGGTTCGACTCCCCTTGGCTCCACCATCCAATCCCTGATCGATCTTCCTGTCCCCGCCGCGGGGGCGCATTGCCTGTTCTGTCCCTCCCGGCGCGCGGGCGCCTCAGCCTGACGGCGCGGCGGATTGCGCGGGCTAGGGCTGGCGCTTGCCCGGGATTTCGGCCTGGCGGCGCCGCGCCTCCTCGCTGAGGGCGCGGTGGCCGACCGGGAAGTTGCCGACCAGGAAGCGCGCGCAGCGGCCGGCGGCATCGAACATCGGCAGGATCAGGCGGCGCCAGCTGTCGCTGCTGACCCAGGTGGGCGAGGCGTGGTGGCTGAACAGCGGCGCCCCCTTCACGAACACGGCCCGGTAGGTGGCGCGGTAGAACAGCGAATAGGGTGTGCGCGTCCGGCGGTTCATCTCCGACACCAGGATGCCCGACCAGTCATGCCCCGACCGCTCGGCCACATTGGTGCCGTAGATGCGGTAACGGGCGTCGAAGCCGTCATCCACCGCATCGAGCAGCAGGATGTTGCCCAGCGCCTTCGGCATGTCGAGCGGGTCGACGCGGTCGATGCGCGCCAGGCCGGCGCTGTCACCGTGGCGCAGATTGTCCCAATAGTTGTATAGATAGTCGAGCCGCTCGTCCTCTGCCTCGCCGGAATGCCCGATCCAGGCGATGCGGAACACCTGCTCGCCGATCGTCTCCAAGACGGCGGCCGGCACCTCGCCCGGCGCCGCGACGATGCCATCGGCGCTGGCCGCGATCGCCTCGCGCGTGGGCTCGGCCCAGGCCGTCATCGGTCCGGCCCGCCAGGCGCCGCCGCCCGCAGGCGGCCGGCGCCGCGCCATGTTCGTCGCGCGGCCATGGCGATTCAACTAGCACGCCCGTCGCATCTTTCGGAAGTGCCGTGCCGCCGCAGCCGTGGCCGGCGCCCGGGCGACTGCATGCTTGCCGTGGCCGCTGACTGCCGCGACACTCGGCCGGCAATGGATCTTTTGTTCGCCAGCCCGCTGACCAGCGCCCCCGCGGCGCCGCGTACCGTGCGCCTGCACTCGCTGGTGCAGCTCCGCTGGCTCGCCCTGCTGGGGCAGGTGGCAAGCGTGCTGGTGGTGGCGATCGGGCTGGGCTTCAGCGTGCCGGTGCTGCCCTTCGCGGTGGTGCTGGCGCTGACCGCCGCCTTCAACCTCTGCGTCGGCCTGTGCCGGCCGGCGGGGACCCTGGTGGGCGAGCGCAGCGCGGCCCTTCACCTCGCCTTCGACCTGCTGCAGCTGTCCACGCTGCTGTATTTCTCGGGCGGGCTCCTGAACCCGTTCTCGGTGCTGATCCTGGCGCCGGTGATGGTGGCAGCCTCCATCCTGTCGCGGCGGACCACCCTGGCGCTGACGCTGCTGGCGGTGCTGTGCGTGTCGACGCTGGCGCTGCACAGCGAGCCCCTGCCCTGGGCCGAGGGCGGCTTCAGCGCGCCGGCGCTCTATGTGGTCGGGCAATGGGTGGCGGCGGTGATCGCGCTGCTGTTCATGGCCGCCTTCAGCTGGCTGATGGCCGAGGAGAGCCGGCGGCTGGCGGCGGCGCTGGCCGAGACGCAGGTGGCACTCGCCCGCGAGCAGCGCCTGTCGGCGCTGGGCAGCCTCGCCGCCGCGGCGGCCCATGAGCTGGGCACCCCCCTCGGCACCATCGCGATCGCCGCGCGCGAGATGCAGCACGACCTGCCGCCGGGCAGCCCGCTGGCCGAGGACGTGGCGCTGATCGTCGGCCAGACGGAGCGCTGCCGGCGCATACTGGCCGAGCTGTCCCGCCGCCCGGATGCCGACCGCGGCCCGCCCGACAGGCAGCCTGTATCGCTGCTGATCGAACAGGCGGCCGATGGCCACCGCCGCGACGGCGTGCTGCTGCTGGTCGACCGCGAGGGCGAGGGGCCAGAGCCCAGCCTGGCACGCACCCCCGAACTGGTGCATGGCCTGGGCAACATCATCCACAACGCCCTCGGCTTCGCGCGAAGCGCGGTCGAGGCGTCGGTGCGCTGGTCGGCCACCGGCCTCAGCGTGGAGATCGTGGACGACGGCCCCGGCTTCCCGCCGGAATTGCTCCATCGGCTGGGCGAGCCCTACATCTCCACACGCACAGGTGTTGCGGGGCACATGGGCCTTGGTATCTTCATCGCCAAGACGCTGCTGGCGCGCACCGGCGCCGAACTGGCCTTCGCCAACGACGAGCTTGGCGGCGCCCGCGTGACCATCAATTGGCCACGGCCCGCATACGAAGCCGTGCCTGAAGCGGAGGAAAAATGACTGGCGACCGATCGCTGCTGATCGTCGATGATGATGGCCCCTTCCTCTCGCGCCTGGCCCGGGCCATGGAACGCCGCGGCTTCCAGGTGCAGACCGCCGATTCGGTGGAGGCAGGCATGCTGGCCGCAAAGGCAAGCGCGCCGGCCTTTGCCGTGCTCGACCTCAGGCTGGCCGACGGCAGCGGCCTCGACATCGTCGGCACCATCCGGGCGGTGCGCCCGGACGCCCGGATCGTCATGCTCACCGGATACGGCAACATCGCCACCGCGGTCGCCGCGATCAAGGCCGGCGCGGTCGACTACCTGGCAAAGCCCGCCGACGCCGACCAGGTGGAAGCGGCCCTGACCTCGCGCAAGGAGGAGCCGCTGCCACCGCCGCCGGAAAATCCGATGTCGGCCGACCGGGTGCGCTGGGAACACATCCAGCGCGTGTTCGAGCAGTGCGAGCGCAACGTCTCCGAGACGGCGCGCCGGCTTGGCATGCACCGCCGCACCCTGCAGCGCATCCTGCAGAAGCGGGCGCCGCGCGAGTGACCGGCCGGGCCGAGGAAATGCGGACGGTGGCCGCGGTGTTTTGCTACACTGGCGGCCAGGAATGAACGGCCGGGCAGTGCGGCAGGACATGGCGCAGGACGCAATCGAGGCCTCGCTGACCAACGATCTGGCGGAGATCACCCGCCTGGCCGAGACGATCGAGGCGTTCGGGAAGGCCCATGGCCTGCCGGAGAAGGTGGTCTTCCACGTGAACCTGGTGCTCGACGAGCTGATCACCAACATCATCAGCTACGGCTACCCCGAGGAGGGGCCGCGCAGCATCACGGTCGGGCTGGCGCTCGACGATGGCGCGCTGGAGGTGCGGCTGGAGGATGACGGGGTCGCCTTCAACCCCCTGGCCGACGCGCGCGAGCCCGACACCGCAGCGGCTCTGGAAGACCGCCCGATCGGCGGCCTCGGGGTGCATTTCATGAAGACGTTCATGGATGCGGTGGACTATCGCCGTGAGGACGGTCTAAATCGCTTGCGCATGGTCAAGAAGCTGGCGGATTGACCGGCAGGACTATGGAAAGGACGACAGAAACATGCAGGTCGGACAAACGAAGCAGGGCGCCGTTTTGATCCTGACGCCGCAGGGCCGGCTGGACAGCCAGACATCGAAGTCCTTCGAGGAAAAGCTGCTGGGGCTGGTCGATGCCGGGGAGCGGGCAGTGGTGCTGGACTTCGCGCAGCTCTCCTACATCTCCTCGGCCGGGCTCAGGGTGCTGCTGATGGCGACCAAGAAGCAGAAGACCGCCGGCGGCAGGCTCGCCGTCTGCGCCCTTTCCGACAATATCCGCGAGGTGTTCGAGATCAGCGGCTTCTCCGCCATTCTCGACATCCATGCCGACGCCGCCAAGGCGGTGCAGAGCCTGGGCTGACGCACGCCCCTTCCGCGCCTTCCGCGGGCCCGCAGCGGCCGCCCGACACCCACCCCGCCCCCGCCGCCACTGGCGACCATGCCGCACCACGGCCGGGCCACCGCTCGGCCGCGATGCAATGCATGCGCGGCAACCCTGTTCGCCGCCTCCCTGCATAATCATATAAAGATATCTTTATGTCTTGATCGGAAGCCGGCGCTCTGATATCTGCCCGGCATCTGTCCACAACCCCTTCCTTCGGAGCGTTCATGGCCGAGTTCACCGACTACAAGGTCGCCGACATCTCGCTCGCCCCCTGGGGGCGCAAGGAGATCGCGATCGCCGAGACCGAGATGCCCGGCCTCATGGCGGTGCGCCGCGAATACGGCCCGTCGCAGCCGCTGAAGGGCGCGCGCATCGCCGGCTGCCTGCACATGACCATCCAGACCGCCGTGCTGATCGAGACGCTGACCGCGCTCGGGGCCGATGTCCGCTGGTCGTCCTGCAACATCTTCTCGACCCAGGACCATGCCGCAGCCGCGATCGCGGCGACCGGCGTCCCCGTCTTCGCCTGGAAGGGCGAGAGCGAGGAGGAATACTGGTGGTGCGTGGAGAAGACGATCTTCGGCCCCAATGGCTGGGTCCCGAACATGCTGCTGGATGACGGCGGCGACCTGACGCAGGTGGTGCACGAGAAGTACCCAGAGCTGCTGGCCGGCATCCGCGGACTGTCGGAGGAGACGACCACCGGCGTCCACCGGCTGTACGAGATGCAGGCCAAGGGCACGCTGAAGGTGCCTGCGATCAACGTCAACGATTCGGTCACCAAGTCGAA
>CAZEQG010000122.1:2909-3200 GCA_964514295.1 uncultured Alphaproteobacteria bacterium | reverse complement strand
GTTCGACAATCTCTATGGCTGCCGCGAGAGCCTGGTCGACGGCATCCGCCGGGCGACCGACGTGATGATGGCGGGCAAGGTGGCCGTGGTCGCCGGCTTCGGCGATGTCGGCAAGGGCTCGGCCGCCTCCCTGCGCAGCGCCGGCGCCCGGGTGATGGTGACCGAGGTGGACCCGATCTGCGCCCTGCAGGCGGCGATGGAAGGCTATCAGGTGGTGACCATGGAGGATGCCGCCCCCCAGGCCGACATCTTCGTCACCGCCACCGGCAACATCGACGTGATCACGCTCGA
>CAZEQG010000122.1:0-2888 GCA_964514295.1 uncultured Alphaproteobacteria bacterium | reverse complement strand
CGATCGTCTGCAACATCGGGCACTTCGACAAGGAGATCCAGATCGACGCCCTGCGCAACTATCCCTGGGAGGAGGTGAAGCCGCAGGTCGACGAGGTCGTGTTCCCCGATGGCAAGCGCCTGATCGTGCTGGCCAAGGGCCGGCTGGTCAATCTCGGCTGCGGCACCGGCCATCCGAGCTTCGTGATGTCGGCCAGCTTCACCAACCAGACCCTGGCGCAGATCGAGCTGTGGACCAAGCCCGGCCAGTACCAGAACAAGGTCTATGTGCTGCCCAAGCACCTCGACGAGAAGGTGGCGGCACTGCATCTGGAGAAGATCGGGGTGAAGCTGACCAAGCTGAGCCCGGCCCAGGCCGACTACATCGGCGTCAAGGCGGCGGGCCCCTTCAAGGCCGAGGCCTACCGCTACTGACGGGCTCGCCACTGCCGCCGGCGGCCTGCTAGGCTGCCGGCGGGAGCCCCGATGGAACAGCTTAACGTCGTGCTGCTGGTGGCGCTTGCGGCGGTGGCGCTGGTTGCCGCCGCCGTGGCGCTGAGGCTTGCCCGCCGCTCGGCGGTGCTGGAACTGGTGCCGGCGCCGATCTGGCGCCGGCGCCCGGATCTGGAGATCGACTGGGCGAACCTCGCCCGCCACACCGTGCTGGGCGCCGATCACGACGAGAGCGGGCGCGCCGTCGCCGCCCGCGCGCTGCGCAGCGGCCGGGCGCAGAGCGAAAGCCGCAGCGTCGTGGTCGACGGTCGCCGCCGCATCTTCGACATCACCGAGATACCGGACGGCCGCGGCGGCACGCTGGGCTGGGCGCGCGACGTGACCGCGCTGGAAAGCGTCCAGGCGGAGATGGAGCGCCACATCGCCGCGCATGAGGAGGTGCTGGAGGCGCTCAGCGTTGGCATCAGCATCTATGGCCCGGACCGCAGGCTCGCCTTCCACAACCGCGCCTTCGCCGCGATCTGGGGCATCGACCGCACCCTGCTCGATTCACGCCCGACGATCGGCCAGCTCCTGGAGATCCTGCGCGGCCAGCGGCGCCTGCCCGAGACGATCGACTTCAAGGCGTTCCGCCAGGAGCGCGAATCCCTGTTCCAGACGCTGATCGAGCCGCGCGAGGACATGCTTCACCTGCCCGACGGCCAGACCATCCGGGTGAAGGCCATGCCGCACCCCTTCGGCGGCGTGCTGTTCATCAGCGAGGATGTCAGCGACCGGCTGGCCCTGGAACGCTCCTTCAACACCCTGATCGCGGTGCAGCGGGAAACCCTCGACAACATGTTCGAAGGCGTGGCGATGGTCGGCGGCGACGGCAGGCTGCGACTGTCCAACCCGGCCTTCGCGGCGCTCTGGGGGATCTCGCCGCAGGACCTGGTACCGCCGCCCCATGTCGGCGCGCTGGCGGTGCTGCTGGCGGCACGTCTGGAGCACGACGATCACGACCTGGCGTCGCTGCTGGCCATGCACGAGGCGCGCACCGGCGACCTCGCCCTGGCCGACGGGCGGCGCCTGCGCTTTGCCGCCCTGCCGCTGCCGGAAGGGGCGATGCTGTTCTCCTACCTCGACATCTCCGACACCTTCCGGGCCGAAAAGGCGCTGCTGGAGCGCAATGCCGCGCTGGAGACGGCCGACCGGCTGAAAAGCCGCTTCATGGCCTCGATCTCCTACGAGCTGCGCACGCCGCTGACCGCGATCGTCGGCTTCTCCGAGCTGCTGGCGGGCGGCTATGTGGGCCCGATGACGCCGCGGCAGAGCGACTATGCCGCCTCGATCCGCGAAGCCTCGCAGCGGCTGATGACGCTGATCGACGACATCCTGGACCTGACGGCGATCGAATCCGGGCAGATCCAGGTGATGACCGCGGCGGTCGATGTGGCTGGCGTCGTCAATGCCGTGGTGCAGATCAGCCAGGAGCGGGCGCTGCGCCGCCATGTGACGGTGGAGGTCGGGCTGCCGGAGGGGCTGCCGAAGGTGCTGGGCGACGAGAAGCGCCTGAAGCAGGCGATCTTCAACCTGCTCGACGAGGCGATCGGCTTCTCGGCCTCCGACAGCACGGTCAGGATCGAGGCGCGGCAGGAGGAGGGGAAGGTGCTGGTGACGCTGTCGACCGGCGCCCCGCTCGGCCCGGCGGCGGCGATGCCCCGCGGCCGCGGCATCCCCCGCCCGGTCGACCATGATCTCGGCCTGATCCTGGTGCAGCGGCTGCTCGGGCTGCACGGCGGCAGCCTGTCGCTGGAGGCGCTGCCCGGCCGCGGCGTGGTGGTGACCTGCCACCTGCCGGTGGCGCCGCCCGCAGCGGCCGCTCAGCCCTGATTGGCCCCTCAGGCCTGATTGGCCCCTCAGGCCCGATTGGGCAGGCCCTTGGTGGTTGAATATTCGAAATGCAGCGCCTGATCGGGCCGCAGGATCGGGTGGATGGCATGGGCGGCGGCGGCCGCCTCGGCAAAACCCTGAAGGATCAGCTTCAGCTTGCCCGGATATGTCGCGATGTCGCCGATCGCGAACAGGCCGGGCTGGCCGGTCGCGCAGGTGGCGGGATCGACCGCGACATGGCCGTGCTGCAGGGCGAGGCCCCACCCGGCGATCGGCCCCAGGTCGCTCGACAGGCCGAAGAAGGCCAGCAGCGCGTCGGCGGCAAGCCGGCGCCGGTTGCCGTCGAGATCGGCGACCTCGACGGCCGTGATCTGCCCGTCCGCCCCGTCGAGCGCAGCGAGCTGACAGGGCACCACCATCTCCACCCGCCCGGCCTCGGCCAGGGCCGCCAGCCGGGCCACGCTCTCCGGCGCGGCGCGGAACTTCGCCCGGCGGTGCACCAGCATCACCGCCGCCGCCACATCGGCCAGCGACAGCGCCCAGTCCACCGCCGAATCGCCGCCGCCGGCGATCACCACCCGCTTG
>CAZEQG010000121.1:0-8020 GCA_964514295.1 uncultured Alphaproteobacteria bacterium | reverse complement strand
CCGGTCGCGGCGCTGCGCCGGTGGCGGCACATGCCCCCGGCGTGGCGGCTGGCCCTGGCGGCCATGCTGCCGGGGGTGGGCGGGGTGCTGGGGCGGTGGCGCGGCCGGCCAGCGGGTGGGCCGCCCGCGATCCTGCGCGCTGCCGTGGCGCAGGAGATGCCCTGGGAGGATCTGCCCTGGGCCGACCTTCCCGGGGGCCGGCCGGCCACGGCGCGGCTGCGCCATCTGGTGCCGCTGTTCTACGCCACGGTCGAGGGGCGGCGGCTGGCAGCCATCCACCGCCGCCGCCGCTTCGCCACCGAGACCAGGGACCCGCTCGGCTACCTGCCGCTGCTGGAGTTCTGCCTGGCCGTGCCGCAGGCCCAGTACCTCAAGGGTGGCGTGCCGCGGCTGCTGGCCCGCCGGGTGCTGGCCGACCGCCTGCCGCCGCTCACCATCGGCGAACTGGGCAAGGGGCGGCAGTGCCCGGAGTATCTGCATCGGGCGGCGGTGCTGCGCGAGCGGGTGATGGTGGAGCTGGCGGCGCTCGACCGCTGCCCGCTTGCCGATGCGGCGCTGGACCTGGCGGCGCTGCGGGCGGTGCTGGAGCCCTGGGCGTCGAGCCCTTGCGCGGCTGGCGGGGCGGCCGACGCCGGGCGGCTGCGGCAGGCACTGCTCGGCCTTCATCTCGGGCAGTATCTGCGCTGGGTTGCCGAGGGCTGCCCCGGCCTGCCGGCCTGGAAGGGATGACCGCCCGGCCGCTCGACATTGACGCGGTATACCGCAACGGCTACGGCTTCCCCCGCCATCGCGGCGGCCCGGTGCATGTCGCCGGCCGCCTGGGGCTGGCCGAGGGTCGGCGGCGGATCGGGCGGTTCTCGCGCGGCGATCAGGGCTGGGTAACGGCCCCGTCGCCGCCGCGACCGGGGTGTGCCGACGCGCATAGCAAGGGGAATGGTCGATGCAGGATGTCTTTGTCGTCGCCGCCGTCAGGACCGCCATCGGCACCTTCGGAGGCAGCCTGCGCGACATTCCGCCGGCGGTGCTTGCCGCCACCGTCACGCGCGCCGCGGTGGTGCGCAGCACGCTGGACCCGGCCGCGGTCGGCCATGTGGTGTTCGGCCAGGTGATCGCGACCGAGCCGCGCGATGCCTATCTTGCCCGTGTCGCCGGGATCGAGGGCGGGCTGCCGGTCGAGACCCCGGCGCTGACCGTCAACCGGCTCTGCGGGTCTGGCCTGCAGGCGATCGTCTCGGCGGCACAGATGCTGCGGCTGGGCGATGCCGAGATTGCAGTCGCCGGCGGTGCGGAGAGCATGAGCCGCGCCCCCTTCCAGTCCCCGGCCACGCGCTGGGGCGCCCGCTTCGGCGATGCGGTGCTGGCCGATGTGCTGCGCGGCGTGCTGACCGATCCCTTCCACCAGATCCTGATGGGGCTGACGGCCGAGAACATCGCCGAGAAGTTCGCCATCACCCGCGAGCGCCAGGACGCCTACGCCGTCGAGAGCCACCGCCGGGCGGCGCGCGCCTGGGCGCAGGACCGCTTCAAGGACCAGATCGTGCCGGTACCGGTGCGCCAGAAGCGGCAGACGGTGGATTTCCTGCGCGATGAGCATCCCCGCCCGGAGGCCACGGTCGAGGATTTCGGCCGGCTGGCGGCGGTGTTCAAGGATGGCGGCACGGTCACCCCCGGCAACGCCTCGGGCATGAACGACGGCGCTGCCGCCGTGGTGCTGGCGACGGGCGCGGCGGTCAGCCGGCATGGCCTCACGCCGCTTGCCCGGCTGGTCGCCTATGCCCATGCCGGCGTGGAGCCGGCCTATATGGGCCTGGGCCCGGTGCCGGCCACCACCGCGGTGATGAAGCGGGCCGGGCTGTCCGTGGCCGACATGGACGTGATCGAGTCCAACGAGGCTTTCGCCGCGCAGGCCTGTGCCGTGGCGCAGGAGCTGGAATTCGATCCTGACAAGGTCAATCCCAATGGCAGCGGCATCTCGCTCGGCCATCCGGTCGGCGCCACCGGCGCGATCAACACGGTGAAGGCCGTCCACGAGCTGAGGCGCATCGGCGGCCGCTTCGGGCTGGTCACCATGTGCATCGGTGGCGGCCAGGGCATATCGGCGATCTTCGAGCGGGTCTGAGGGCGAGGGGAGCCGCTGCCGCAGCCGGCCGGGGCCCGCCGCCAGCCTAGGCCATGGTCAGGAACTGCCGGTAGTCGCTGACCACATCCTTGGCGACCGCGTGGACGATGCGCCGGCCATGCTCGACGCTGGCCAGGGTGGGGTCGGAACCGATGCGCCCGTCGGGATAGAGGCGGCGGTAGTCCTCGGCGTCGGCGAAGGGCCGCGGGGCGGTGGCGGCCTGGCGCATCTCGGCCGACTTCACATGCTCGGGATAGGCGTAGAAGGTGACCGACACTTCCGACGGCGTCGCGTGGCTGCCCTCGCGCCCGGCGAACAGCTCGGCCGAGATCGCCTTGGCCGCGGGCGTTTCGTACCAGTTGCGCAGCATGCAGCGGATGCCGGGCGTGTTGGCCCCGGCGCGCAGGCTGGTCTCGGCATAGATCTCGGAGAAGGCGGCGCCGATGGTGGCGACATTGCCGCCATGGCCGTTGAGGAAGTAGAAGCGCTCGAAGCCGTTGCGCGCCAGCGACATCACATAGTCGCGGATGACCAGGATCAGGGTCGAGGGCCGCAGGGTGACGGAGCCGGGAAAGGCCAGATGGTGCTGGGCCATGCCGACGGCGATGGTGGGGCCGATCAGGATCGGCTCCTCGGCCGCCTCGGCGGCGTGCCGGGCGATCACCTCGGGGCAGATGGCGTCGGTGCCGATCATGCCGTTGGGGCCGTGCTGCTCGGTCGAGCCGATCGGCACCACGATGCCTTTCGAGCGGCCGAGATAGCTCTCCACCTCCTGCCAGGTGCTCAAGTGAAGCTGCATGGAACATGTCTCCGAAGGGGCGTTGGCGCCGGGCGCGCGAGCGGCTACCGTGCCCGCCCTTTCAGCAAGAGGCAACCATGACCGCGATCAATCGCCGCTGGCATCTGGCCGCCCGGCCTGTGGGCGCCCCGAAGCTCTCGGACTTCCGCCTGGACAGCCTGCCGATCCCCTCGCCCCAGCACGGCGAGGTGCTGGTGAAGGGGCTCTACCTGTCGCTCGACCCCTACATGCGCGGGCGCATGGCCGGCGGCAAGAGCTACACCCGCACCCTTGAGGTCGGCGACCCGATGGTGGGCGCGGTGGTGGGCGAGGTGGTGGAGAGCCGGCACCCGGCCCTGAAGCCCGGCGACATCGTGGAAGGGCCGCTGGGCTGGCAGGAATATGGCGTGCTGGCCGGCCATGAGCTGCGCCGGGTCGATCCGTCCCTGGCGCCGATCTCGACCGCGCTGGGCGTGCTCGGCATGCCGGGCATGACCGCCTATTTCGGCCTGCTGGAGGTCGGCCGGCCGCGCCCCGGCGATACCGTGGTGGTCTCCTCGGCCGCCGGCGCCGTCGGCTCGCTGGTCACGCAGATCGCGCGGATCGCCGGTGCCCGCGTCGTCGGCATCGCCGGGGGGGCGGCCAAATGCGCCTATGTCCGCGAGATCGGGGCCGATGCCGCCATCGACTACCGCGACCCCGGCTTCGCCGAGGCCCTGGCGGCCGCCTGCCCGGCCGGCGTCGACGTCTATTTCGACAATGTCGGCGGCACCGTCAGCGAAGCGGTGCTGCAGCACCTGGCGCTGCGCGCGCGCATCGTCATCTGCGGCTCGATCGCCCTCTACAACAGCACCACCCCGCATCTCGGCCCCTCGGTGTCGCGGCCGCTCCTGGTGAACCGGGCACGCATGGAAGGCTTCCTGGTGTTCGACTGGCGCGACCGCTATCCCGAGGGCATCGCCCGCATCGCCGCCTGGATCGCCGAAGGCCGCATCACCTATCGCGAGGACGTGGTCGAGGGCATCGAGCAGGCGCCGGCCGCCATGATCGGCCTGCTGGAGGGGCGGAATTTCGGCAAGATGCTGGTCAAGCTCGCCTGATGGTCCATCGCCTCGATCAGGCGCTGGCCGCGCTGGCCGACAGCGACCCGCGCCTGGCCGCCGCCCTGGCCGAGGTCGGCCCGCCCGATCCGCGCTGGCGCCCGCCGGGCTTTGCCACGCTGTTCGAGCTGATCGTCGAGCAGCAGGTCTCGGTGCTGGCGGCCAAGGCGATCTGGAAGCGGCTGGAGGCGGGGCTGGGCGAGGTGACGCCGGCCACCGTTGGCGCCTGCACGCTGGAGGAGCTGCGCGGCTTCGGCCTCAGCCTGCCGAAGGCGCGCTATGGCCTGATCCTGGCCGGCGAGGTGGCGGAAGGCCGGCTCGACCTCGACCGGCTGCCGGGCCTCGACGATGCGGCGGCGCTGGCGGCGCTGACCGCCGTCAAGGGCATCGGGCGCTGGACGGCCGAGGTCTACCTGATGTTCGTCGACGGCCGCGGCGACATCTGGCCGGCCCATGACGTGGCCCTGCAGGCGGCCGTGGGCCGGCTGCTGGGGCTGGCCGAGCGGCCCTCGCCCAAGGCCATGGATGGCCATGCCGAAGCCTGGCGGCCGTGGCGCAGCGCCGCCGCCCTGCTGCTCTGGCGCTACTACGCCGCGACCAAGGCGGCGGCAAGGCCGCGCGGCTGACAGGGCGGGGCGCCCCCTGCGGGCTGGCCGTCAGCCGCGCTGGCTGGCGGCGATGAAGTCGGTCACCTGCTGGCGCAGGGTCTGCGCCTCGGCGCCGAGCGCGTTCGCCGTTTCCAGCAGCACCTGCGCCTCGGCGCCTGAATCGCGGGCGATCTCGGTCATGCCGGCGATGTTCTGGGTGACCTCGCGGGTGGCCGCGGTCTGCTGTTCGATCGCCGAGGAGATGGCGACGGCGGCGGCATTCACCTGGTTGATGCTTTCGGCCACCTTCTGGATGGAGGTGACGGTGGTATCCGTTGCCTCCTGGATGGTCTTGACCTGCTGGGCGATCTCCTCGGTGGCGCGTGCCGTCTGGTTGGCCAGCGCCTTCACTTCCGAGGCGACCACGGCGAAGCCCTTGCCGGCCTCGCCCGCGCGAGCCGCCTCGATGGTGGCGTTCAGTGCCAGAAGGTTGGTCTGGCTGGCGATGGCGTTGATCAGGTCCACGACATCGCCGATCTTGCGTGCCGCCGCTGCCAGCGAGGTGACCAGGCGGGAGGTGTCGACGGTTTCGGCCACCGCGGCACGCGAGGTGTCGGAGGCGTGGGTCACCTGCCGGGCGATCTCGTCGACCGAGCTCGAGAGCTGGTGCGAGGCGGCCGCCACCGCCTGGGCCTGGGCGGCGGTGCGCCCGGTCTTCGCGGACAGGCTGTTGGCCGCCCGGGTCAGCCGGTCGACGGCGCCGGCCACTGAGGCGGCGACGCTGGTCACCGCTTCGGCCAGTCGGACATTGGCGGTATCGACCGACCAGTTCACCATCGGGCCGATATAGCTGCCATCGGCCCCGTGGATCGCGGTGACGTTGAGGCGCAGATGCTCCGGCCCCAGGGTGATGCGGGCGCTGTGCGGCAGGTTGCGCGGGTCGGCCAGCAGGCGGCGCTGGTGGCCGGGGTTCTTGTGGAACACATCGATGTTGGAGCCGACCAGCCGGTCCGCCGGGATCGGCACATGCGCCCCCAGGCCGCGCAGCGTCTCGATCGAGCGGCGGTTGGCATAGACGATGTCCATCGTCGCCGCGCTGGCCAGCATGACGTTGATCGGCATGTTGTCGAGCATCTGGAGCAGGCGGTTGACCTCGGCCTCCCGCGCCACCTCGGCGGTCACCAGCTTCCAGGTCAGCATCGGCTGGAGATAGCGTCCCTGCGCGTCGAAAACCGCCGTGACCCGGAGGTCCAGTACCTCGCCGCCGATCGATATCCGCGCCTGGTGCGGCAGGTTGCCCGGGTCCGAGAGCAGGCGGCGCTGGTGGCCGGGGTTCTTATGGAAAACGTCGATCGAGGTGCCCACCAGGTCCTTTGCCTTCACCGGCAGCACATGCTCGATCCGGGTCAGCGTCTCGATCGTCGACCGGTTGGCATAGTCGATGCGGAAATCCTTCGGGTCGCAGGTCATCACATTGATCGGCATGAGATCGACCATGGCGCGGAAGCGTTCCGCCGGCCTCCTCTTGCCGCCGCCCCAGTTGCGCGAAATACCCAGCATGCTGTTGCCCCCGTTTCTTCCTTGTTGGTCTGCGTTGGTCTGCCGTGCTGCATCCTTTCCCGGCAGCGGTCGGATCAACCACCCGCCCCGTCCGCTCGGTTGTGCCGATGCCAGCGTCCCCTGCGTCGGCGACGCTTCCGCCGCCGCCGGCGACGGCGGCCGAGCCGGCCTGGCCAGATGGTTAACCCGGCGTCGATTGAACCACACATTCAAACCTTTGCAATCACTATTTGTTAATTTTTACATAGGATTGCAGTCATTATGCATTAACTACAAATATTAGTGTTAATGAATCTAAATGACGCCATGGAATAACTATTGTCGCGCGAGCATCCGGCCGGGCGCATCCTATGAGCGATAAGCTGTCCGCGGCCGGTGGCGGGGGCCGGGCATATCCCTGATTGCGCCGGCACAGGCAAGGCTGCGAGGCTGCCGGCCGGCATGCTGGCCAGCGATGGAGGGGTGTGATGCGGATACTCGTGGCCTGCGATCTGACGGCGCGGTCCGACCGGGCGCTGGAGCGGGGGTTTCGCCTGGCTCGCGCGCTTGGCGGCGAACTGAGGGTGCTGCACGTGGTCGACGCGGCGCTGCCGGCGGCGCTGCGCCAGCATGCGCTGGACTGGGCGCAGGAGAATCTGGGGCGGGAGAGCGACCGGCTGGCGGCGCTGACCGGCCAGCGCGCCGTGGTGCAGGTCACCGCCGGCGATCCCGGCCTGGACATCGCCAGGGCGGCCGGGGGTGGTGCGGCCGATCTGCTGGTCCTCGGCGTCCACCCCGGCGCCGGCAGCGCGCTGAAGCCTTTTGCCGAGACCACCGCCGGCCGCATCCTGCGCTCCAGCCTGACCGCGGCGCTGCTGGTCAGCGGCGAGGCGGCGCAGCCCTATTGCAGCGTGGTGGTGGGGGTCGACTATTCGATGCATGCGCGCGCCGCCATCCGCCAGGCCGTCCAGGTGGCGCCGGGGGCCCGCCTGCACCTGGTCCATGCCTTCCACGCCCCCTTCAAGACGCGGCTCGGCGCTGCCGGCGTGGTCGATGAGTATGCCTATGCCCAGCGCCTGGAGTTCGACGCCTTCCTGCGGGAGGAGATGGCGCTGCTGGGCCAGCGCGCGGGGGAGCTTGGGGTGCTGCCCGGCAACCTTGAGACGATCATCGAGGAAGGGCCGCCCGGCGAGGTGCTGCGCGCGGTGGCGGCGCGTGTCGGGGCCGAGCTGACGGTCATCGCCACCCATGGCCGCGGCGTGATCTCGCGCGCCGTCTGGGGCAGCGTTGCCGAGGACCTGCTGGGCAACCCGCCCGGCGACGTGCTGGTGGTGAAGCCGTTCTAGTGGCGGCCGGCGGTCAGCCCGGCGACTGCGCCCAGGCGGCGAGGGCCGCTGCCAGTTCTTCGACCGGCGCCGACCAGTCGCGCCAGCGCCGCTGGTGGAACAGCCGCATGGTCGGGTACCAGGGGGTGTGCCTGCGCCGGTGCATCCAGCGCCAGCAGCCGTCGAAGCGGGACAGCAGCATCACCGGCCGGCCGAGCCCGCCCGCCAGATGGGCCACCGCCGTGTCGGCGCTGACCACGAGATCGAGCTGCGAGGTGAGCGCCGCGGTGTCCGCGAAGTCGGCCAGCTCGCCCGTCCAGTCCTCGCAGGCAAAGCCGCAATCGCCGATCTGCGCCGCCGCTGCCCCCTTCTGCAGGCTGACGAAGCTGACGCCCGCCACCGCCGCCAGCGGCCGCAGCATGTGCGCGGCAAGGCTGCGGCGGCTGTCGATCCCCGACGCCCGCGGGTCCTCGGGGCGGGGCTCGCCGGCCCACACGATGCCGACCCTGCGCCCCGCCAGTCCGGCCAGGCGGCCGGCCCACACGATGCCGACCCTGCGCCCCGCCAGTCCG
>CAZEQG010000120.1:0-8029 GCA_964514295.1 uncultured Alphaproteobacteria bacterium | reverse complement strand
CTGCTGGGTGGTGCCGCCGGTGCCGCCATCGGCGGCCTGACCAGCCCCAGCCAGGTGAAGGTCGGCAACTAGCCAGGCCGCCGTTTTCGGCCATCTTTTGCGCCCGCCGGGCCGACGCCCGGCGGGCGGCGCGCATGGGGGCTAGGCTGGCGCGCCGCCAGCGGCTACAACGCGCCGCATGATCTCCGTCGTCGTCCGCGCCAAGAACGAAGCCTTCTGGATCGGCCGCTGCCTGTGGGCCCTGCGCCACCAGCGCCTGGGCGATCTCGACATCATCCTGGTCGACAATGATTCAACCGACGGGACCGTGGCGATCGCCGCCAGCTTCGATGTGCGCCTGGTCACCATCTCGCGCCACGAATTCTCCTATGGCCGGGCGCTGAACCGGGGCATCGCGGCCGCCCGGCACGAGGTGGTGGCGATGATCTCGGCCCATTGCGTGCCGGTCGACGACCTGTGGGCGGACTATCTCTACGCCCATCTCGGGCCCGAGGGCGATCCGGGCGTCTGCGGCGTCTACGGCAAGCAGGAGCCGCTGCCCGACAGCAGCGCCATCGACAAGCGCGACCTGTGGACCACCTTCCGCGACGAGCGGGTGCGCCAGCGCCGCGACTATTTCTTCCACAACGCCAATTCCGGCATCCGGCGCAGCGCCTGGGAGCAGCTCGCCTTCGACGAGGAGATCAGGGGGGTGGAGGACCGCGCCTGGGCCAAGCGCATGGTGGCGGCCGGCCATGCCATCGCCTATGAGCCGATGATGCGTGTCTACCACCATCACGGCATCCACCAGGGGCGCGACGAGGGCCGGGCAAAGCGGGTGGCCGAGGTGATCGAGACCATCCAGAACACCCCGGCCTGAGATGAGCGCGGACATCGCCATACTGCCGGTGCTGTCGGAGCCGCGCATGGTCGAGCGGCTGCTGCGCCCGATCGACGGCCGCTCCAGCCTGGCCCGCACCCTCGACTGCGCCCTGGCCGAGCTGCCCGGGCGCCAGGTCGCCGTCACCACCGACGATGAGGGGGTGAAGGCGGCGGTGCGGGCGCTGGGGCTGCCGGTCACGGTGCATGACCGCAGCGTGCGCGACTATGTGCCGGCGCTCGCCGCCGTGGTCGCCGAGCTGAGCCCTGCGGCATCCATCGTGGTGGTGCTGGAGCCGACCCACCCCTTCCGCCCCGCCGGGCTGGTGGCGCGCAGCGCGGCGGCACTGGCCGCCCGCCCGCATCTCGACAGCGTGGTGGCGGTCAGGCGGCTGAAGGCCAATCTGTGGTCGATCGACGAGGCCGGCGCGATCGAGGCGCTGACCGAGGGTGGCGCCGCGCGCGACCCGGAATATTACCAGGAGCTGGTCGGGCTGGCGCTCGCCACCCGGCCGGCGCTGCTGGCGCGCGGCCGCCGGCTGGGCGATGCGGTCGGCTTCGAGGTGGTGCCGCCCTTCTGGGGCTTGGTCGACATCCGCGACGAGGTGAGCCTTGCGGTGGCCGGCGCGGTGGCTGGCCGGCTGAGGGAAATCGCCGCCTGACCCTCTCCCGCCGCGGCGGCAGAGGCGCTAGGCTTGCCGCATCGCCATTCCTGCCCGCCACCGTCGACCGAGGGTCCATGTCCCGCGTCATTGCCATCATCCCCGCCCGCGGCGGCTCCAAGGGCCTGCCGAACAAGAACCTGCTGCCGGTCGGCGGCCGCCCGCTGATCCAGCATTCGGTGATCCATGCCCTGGACTCGGGCGCCTGCGACCGGGTGCTGGTGACCACCGATTCGCCGGCGATCCGCGATGCGGCGCTGGCGGCAGGGGCGTGGTGCCCGTTCCTGCGCGAACCCTCCCTGGCCGAGGACCGCACGCCGACCGAGCCGGTGCTGAAGGACGCGCTGGAGCGTGCCGAGGCGATCGACGGGCCCTTCGACATCGTGGTGTTCCTGCAGCCGACCGACATCTTCCGCGAGCCCGAATGGATCGCCCGGGCGGTCAGCCTGGTGAAGGCGCGCCCGGAGCTGGAATGCGCCTTCGTGGCGCAGAAGACGCACAAGAACTTCTGGTACCGCGACGAGGCGGGCGAGTGGCGGCGCGTCTTCGAGTGGATGGCGGTCTATGGCCCGCGCCAGACCCGCCAGCCGATCTTCCGCGAGGACACCGGGCTGGCCAGCGCCATCCGCTCGGCCCTGATCCGCGAGGGCCGCCGCACCGGCAACAAGGTGGAGATCATCGAGATCGACAGCACCGCCGCCGGCATCGACATCCACGACGCCTTCGATATGTACCTGGCCGAGCAGGCCTGGCGCTGGCGCAACGAAAAGGCATAACCGGTCATACCGGAGAAGCAGTAGTTTTCTGCAGGAATCGAGATATCGTCATGGCGTGGAACGTCGCGGGGCGATGCCATGCCTGTCCCTCTGGAATTGTTCCTGCCCGTCAGTTCGGCGATTTCCAGCCTGATTGTGGCGGTTACCTTCTTCGTGCTTTGGCGCCGGCAGGCAGAGCCGCATCTGTTGAGCCTGGGACTGTCCTTCACCGCCATCGCCACCGTCCTGCTGCTGCTCGGCATCGACCGCGGCCTGCTGCCGATTCCGGGGCGCCCCTCGATCGGGGCCGGGCTGTTCGTCACCGCGGCGGTGCTGCTTCTGGGCGGCTGCCTGTCCCTGACCGGACGACCGGCACCCTGGCCTTGGCTCGCCGCCGGCGGCGGCGCCGTCTTCCTTGGCCTGATGGTGGGCGAGCACGGCTTCGGCAGCCCGCCGAGCAACTACACCCCGCCCCTGGCAGGCCTGGTCTATGCCGCCATCACGCTGCTGTTCGCCAGCCGCCGGGCGATCCTGGGCAACACCGTCCTGGCCGGGCTGTTCGCCCTGCGCACCGTCCTCAACCTTGGCTGGCTCATATCGCCGCCGGAATACCGGGTGCTCTACTACACGGCCGATCAGGCGCTGATCCTGGCAATCGGGCTGGCGCTCATCGTCATCGACCTGATCCGCACCCGCGAGCAGCTTGAGACCGACAGCCTGCGGCTTCGCCATCACGCCAATGTGCAGGAAGCGCTGAACGCGCAGCTGCGCACCGAGCGCGAGGCGGCGAACAAGGCCAGCCAGGCGAAGTCGGAGTTCCTGGCCAACATGAGCCATGAGCTGCGCACGCCGCTGAACGCGGTGATCGGCTTTTCAGACGTCATCGCCGGCGTCCGGCTCGGCCCGGATGTCCGGCGCTACGCCGAATATGGCAGCCACATCAACACCGCCGGCCGGCACCTGCTGGCCATCATCAACGAGATGCTGGAGATGTCGCGGATCGAGGCCGGGCGGATCGAGCTCGACATGCAGCCGCTCAGCCTGGAGGCGGTGGTCGCCGGGGTGGTGAGCATGACCAGCCATCAGGCCGCACCTCGGGGCATCTCGGTCAGGGTCAGCATCGATCCGCAAGCCGGCACCGTGGTGGCCGACGAGCAGTATCTCAGGCAGTGCCTGATCAACCTTCTGTCCAACGCGCTGAAATTCAGCCACCCGGGCGGCGAGGTGCGGCTGACTGCCGTGGCCGAGGGCGAGGACCTGCACATCGCCGTCAGCGACGACGGGCTCGGCATCGCCGCCGAGGACCTGCCCAACATCTTCGAGCCCTTCTCCATCGGCGGCTCGGCCGCCACCCGCTCGCGCGGCGGCATCGGGCTCGGCCTGTCCATCACCCGCCGTCTGGTGGAGCGGCATGGTGGCAGCATCACGATCGCCAGCACCCCGGGCCGCGGCACCGTGGTCACCATCACCCTGCCCCGCCACCGGCCAGCCGATGGCGGCGGCGTCATACGGCAGGCGGCGGGGCAGGACGCGACGCCAGCCGGCTAAGGGGCCGGCCAGCTAACGGGGTGTCAGGCGGCGGGGCGGAAGGTCTTCGGCGGGCCGAGCCGGCCGACCGCGCCATACAGCGGCTCCTCCGGCAGGGCCTCGCGGATCAGCGCCCGGGCGGCGATCAGTGCCGGCAGGTCGATGCCGGTGCGCACGCCCATGGATTCCAGCATGAACACCAGATCCTCCGCCACCACATTGCCGCTGGCGCCAGGAGCGTAGGGACAGCCGCCGAGGCCGCCGAGCGAGGCGTCGAAGCGGCGGATGCCGGCGGCAAGCGCGGCCGCGGCATTGGCCAGCCCCAGGCCCATGGTGTCGTGCAGGTGGATGCGCGTCAGCAGCGGGCCGACCGCCCCCCTGACCCGGGCAACCAGGCTGGTCACCTGCGCCGGATTGGCATAGCCCACGGTATCGGCAAGGCCGAGCTCGGCCACGCCAGCCGCCGCCAGCCCCTCCGCCACGCGCAGCACGTCATCTTCGGGCACGGCGCCCTGCATCGAACAGGCAAAGGCGGTGGCGATGCCGGCCTCGACATGCACCTCGCCGCCGAAGCGGGCGCACACCGCGGCCACCTCGGCCACCGCTTCCTCCGGCGTCTTGTTCAGGTTCGAGCGGCTGTGGGCGCGCGAGGCGGAGACCGGCAGGCTGATCCGCCGCGCCCCGGCAGCCACCGCCCGCTCCGCCCCCTTCAGGTTCGGCACCAGCACCGTGGCCTCCAGCCCCGGCCGGGTCAGGGCATGGGCCACCACCTCGGCGGCATCGGCCATCTGCGGCAGATATTTGGGCGGCACGAAGCTCGCCACCTCCATCGCCCGGACGCCGGCGCCATGGACGGCATCGATCCAGGCCCGCTTGAAAGCGGTCGGCACCACCTGCCTGATCATCTGCAGACCGTCCCGCAGACCAACCTCGCGCACCGTGACATCGAAAGCGGGCCTGTCGGCCATGGTCATCCTCCGCATCCTGTGGCCCATTTCCTACCATTGCAGGGCGGCTGCGTCATGCCGGTTGCGTTGACGCATTTTAGACATTGGTTAATAAGTCTGGGTTAGCAATACGGCAGGTCGATCATTCGGGAGGAAGCTGATCATGACGCACCGACAGATGATTGCCGCCCTGATGGCGGTTCCAGCAATTCTTCTCGGATTCGCAGCAAATGCTTCGGACCCTGGCGTATCGTCTGATCGTATACTATTGGGCCAGGCGGCGGTGTTCGAAGGCCCGGCCGCGGCATTGGGCGTGGGCATGCGCACCGGCCTCAACGCCGCCTTCGCCGAGGCCAACCGGGCCGGCGGCGTCCACGGCCGCCGCATCGAACTGGTGGGTGAGAATGACGGCTACGAGCCCAACGCCTCGATCGAGGCGGTGCGCAAGCTGATCGAGCAGAAGCAGGTATTCGCCCTGGTCGGGCCGGTCGGCACCCCCACCGTCGGCGCCCATCTGCCGGTGGCCAAGGCCGCAGGCGTGCCGGTGATCGGCCCCTTCACCGGCGCCGTGCCGCTGCGCGCGCCCGCCTTCGACAACGCTATCCATGTCCGCGCCTCCTACGATCAGGAAACGGAGGTGATGGTCGAGCGCCTGACCAAGGACCTCGGCTACACCCGCATCGCCATCCTCTACCAGGATGACGGCTTCGGCCGTGCCGGCCACAGCGGCATCCAGAAGGCGCTGACGAAGCGCGGCATGACGCTGGCGGCCGAAGGCACCTTCGAGCGCAACACCGTGGCGGTGCGCACCGGCCTGCTGGCGGTGCGCAAGGGCGATCCGCAGGCGGTGGTGATCATCGGGCCCTACAAGCCGGCGGCCGAGTTCATCAAGCTGGCGCGCCAGATCAAGCTGAAGGCCACCTTCGTGGCCATCTCCTTCGTCGGCGCGACGGCCCTGGCCAAGGAGCTGGGGCCGGCCGGCGAAGGCGTGGTGGTGACGCAGGTGGTTCCCCTGCCCTGGGACAGCTCCATCCCGCTGGTTGGCCAGTACCAGGCCGCGATCAAGGCGGTCGATCCGGCGGCCGAGCCCGAGTTCACCTCGCTGGAGGGCTATGCCGTGGGGCGGGCGACGCTGGCCGCCCTGCAGCGGATGCAGGGCGAGCCGAGCCGGACCGGGCTGCTGAAGGCCTTCGCGGCCGGCCCGATCGATCTTGGCGGCATGACGCTGACCTATGGCGCCGACGACCGCGAGGGCAGCGACACGGTGTTCCTGACGGTGATCGACAAGGATGGGCGGTTCCGTGCCGTCGACCGGCTGGAGGCCGCGCCCTGAGCGGCCGCCCGTCCGCCATCCCGCCAACCACCAACGAGGAAGCGCCATGTTCGGACGCACCGTGATCGGCCTGAAGACATCCCTGTTCCTGGCCTTCGGGGTGACGGCGGCGATGACGGCACTGGCCGGGGCGGTTGCCATCTTCTCCTTCCAGAAGGTGGAGATGGCGCTGACCGAGGTGGTCGACCGCCAGATGCCGGCCATGGCGCAGGCCCAGGATGTGGCCGGCCAGGCGGCGGAGATCGCCGCCGCCGCCCCCACCCTGGCCGCCGCCGACAGCGAGGCGAACCGCAAGGCGCTGGCCAATTCCCTGACCCAGAAGACCGGCCGGCTGCGGGTCCAGGTGGCGCTGCTGGCGACGGGCGAGGAGGCGGCGCCGATCCGGGCCGCCGTCGACGCCCTCGACGCCAGCCTCGCCAGCCTGGCCGGAACGGTCGAGCGCCGGCTCGCCCTCGGCGAGGCCCGGCGCACGGCCGTGGACGGGCTGACCGGCGATCACCGCAAGCTGCTGGAGGCGCTGGAGCCGATCATCGATGCCGCCGCCTTCGACCTGGCCTTTGCCGGCGGCCTGGCGGGCGATCAGGTGAAGGACGCTGTGATGCAATTCGCCGAACGCGACGCCGGCGAGCTGCGACAGATCCTGGAGCTGCGCGCCGACGCCACCATGCTGCTGGCCCTGTTCGCCAATGCCGCGAAGGTGCCGGACCTGCGCCTGCTGGCGCTGCAGGAGGAGCGCTTTGCCGCCGTCGACCGGCGGCTGGTCGCCAACATGAAGGCGCTGGCAAAGCATCCCGGCACCGGCGAGCTGTTCGGCCTGATCGAGGAGGCGCGGGCGATCGGGCGCGGCAGCAATTCCCTGTTCGCGGCCCGGCGCAAGGCGCTGGAGACGGCGGAGGGCTCGACCGCGCGGCTGCTGGCCGATGCCAATGTGGCCCAGCGCAGCCTCGACGTCGACGCCCTGGCCGACCCGCTGGTGGAGACCGTGACCCAGATCGTCGACCGGGCGATCTTCGACCTGACCATCGGCGCCGAGGCGATCACGGCCGAGGTGCAGAAGGTGATCCGCGACATCGCCGAGGGCGGCGTGGAGGCGCTGCGCGCGGCCGTGGAGCTGCGCGCGGAGGCGAACCTGATGGCCGGGCTGATGACCGAGGCGGCCAACCAGGCCGACATGGCGCTGATCGATCCGCTGCGCGAGCGCTTCCATGCCGCCGCCGCCCGGATCGAGCGCAGCCTGCGCCGCATCCCGGCCGAGCATCAGGCGACGCTGCGCGAGGCGACGGGCGCCTTTGCCGCCTTCGGCACCGGCGAGCGCAACATCTTCACCCAGCGCCAGGCCGAGCTGGCCGCCGGCAGCGAGACCGCGGCGGCCCTGGACGGTGCCCGCAGCGCGGCCATGGACCTGACGGCGGCGGTCGGCGACCTGGTCGGCGCCACCCGCCTCAGAGCCGCCGATGCTGCGGCCGACGCCACGAAGACGATCGCCGACGGGCAGGAGCTGATCCTCGCCATCGCCGCCATGGGTCTGCTGATCGCGGCGCTGATCGCCTGGCTCTATGTCGGGCGCACGGTGGTGGGCCTGCTGACGCGGATGACCGCGGCGATGCAGCGCCTGGCCGGCGGCGACACGGCGGTGGCGATACCGGCCACCGGCCGGCGCGACGAGCTTGGCGCCATGGCCGCCGCCGTCCAGGTGTTCAAGGACAACCTGCTGCAGATGGAGCGGCTGCGGGAAGAGCGGGAGGAGGCCGAGCGCGGCGCCCGCGAGCGCCGCCGCCGCGAGATGCTGGAGCTGGCGGCGGGGCTGGAAAGCTCGGTCAACGCGGTGGTCGAATCCGTTTCCTCCGGGGCCCTGCAGATGCAGGGCGCGGCACGCGGCGTGTCCGACACCGCCGCCGCCACCACCAGCCAGACCGATGCCGTGGTCGCCGCCGCGCGCGAGGCGCT
>CAZEQG010000119.1:0-8030 GCA_964514295.1 uncultured Alphaproteobacteria bacterium | reverse complement strand
AGCGGGGCGGGGGCGTGCTGCGCGCCGCGCGGTGCGGCCTCCGGCCGGCCGAGCAGCCCCCAGGGCCGCACCACCAGCACCACCGCCATGACGATGAACTCCACCACCAGGGTCAGCCGGGTGAAGCTGACCGGCACGCCGAACACCACCTGCTCGCCGAGCGCCACGCAGAAGGCCTTCACCTCGCTGATCAGCAGCGCGGCCAGAAAGGCGCCCGGAATGCTGCCCATGCCGCCCACCACCACCACCACGAAGGCATCGGCGATGACCGTGATGTCGAGCATCAGGTTCGCCGGCTCGCGCGGCACCTGGATGGCCCCACCCAGCCCGGCCAGGAAGGCGCCGAGCGTGAACAGGCCGGTGAACAGCCGCTTCTGGTCGACGCCGAGCGCGGCCAGCATCTCGCGGTCTTCCGTCGCCGCCCGGATCAGCGTGCCCCAGCGGGTGCGGGTGAGGATCAGCCACAGGGCCAGCAGCACCAGCGGGCCGACGGCGATCAGCAGCAGGTCGTATTCCGGAAACAGCCGGCCGCCGATATCGACCGCCCCGCGCAGCCCCGGTGCCCGGGGGCCCACCAGGTCTTCCGCCCCCCATACCAGCAGGCAGGCGTCCTTGATCACCAGCACCAGCCCGAAGGTGGCGAGAAGCTGGAACAGCTCCGGCGCCCGGTAGATGCGGCGCAACAGCAGCATCTCGACCAGCCGCCCGATCAGCGCCACCGCGATCGCCCCTGCCGCCACGCCCAGCCAGAACGCCTCCGGCGTGCGGCCCAGCAGCGCGTAGAGCCCCTGTATCGCGCTGTAGGCGATATAGACCCCGAGCATGAAGAAGCTGCCATGGGCGAAATTGACGATCCGCGTCACCCCGAAGATCAGCGACAGCCCCGCCGCCACCAGGAACAGCGAGGACGCGCCGGCCAGCCCGTTGAGGAACTGGATCAGGATGTCCGCACCACTCATTCCCGCGCCATCGCCCCAGTCGCCTCATGGTGAGCCCGTCGAACCATGAGGCGCGGCACCGTCCGTGCGGCCGCCTCGCCCTTCGTCCCTCGACGGGCTCGGGATGAGGGGCTCAGGGTGAGGCGGAATGGATGGGTGGGGGCAGCTTCAGCCAGGAACACTGTCCTCCCAGCCGCCTCATGGTGAGCCCGTCGAACCATGAGGCGGGGCAGGGAGGTGGCGGCTGGCGGCATGCTCACTCGGCCGGGCGCAGCTTCCGCACCACGTCGTCGGGCGGCAGGAACTTCGCGCCGTCGGCATAGCTCCAGCCCACCATCACGCCCTGGCCGTTCTTCTGCGCCAGCCTGCCGACATAGGCGCCCATGGTCGACTGGTGGTCGAGCGCGCGGTAGGTGATGGGGCCGAGCGGGGTGTCGTGGGTCAGCCCCTTCATGGCATCGACCATCTTTTCGGTGTCGGTGGTGCCGGCCTTCTTCAGCACGGCGGCGGCGCTGAGCACGGTGGCGTAGCCGACGATCGAGCCGAGCCGCGGATAGTCCTTGAACCTGGCCTGATAGGCGGCAAGGAACTTCTTGTGCTCAGGCGTGTCGATCTCCTGCCAGGGATAGCCGGTGACGTACCAGCCCTCCGGCGTCTCGTCCTTCAGGGGGTCGAGGTATTCCGGCTCGCCGGCCAGCAGGTTGAACACCGCCACGTCCTTGAACAGGCCGCGCAGGCTGCCTTCACGCACGAATTTCGCGAGGTCGGGTCCGAACAGGGAGCTGAAGATGGCGTCCGGCTTGGCGCTGGCCAGCGCCTGGGCGACCGCACCGGCATCGATGCGGCCGAGCGGCGGCGCCTGTTCGGCCACGAACTCCACCCCCGGCTGGGCGGCCGTGAGAAGCTGCTTGAAGGCGGCCGTCGCCGACTGGCCGTACTCGTAGTTGGGATAGACGATGGCCCAGCGCTTCTTCTGCAGCTTCGCCGCTTCAGGCACCAGCATCGCGGTCTGCATGTAGGTCGAGGGGCGCAGGCGGAAGGTGTAGCGGTTGCCGTTGTCCCAGACGATCTTGTCGGTGAGCGGCTCGGCGGCGATGAACAGCACCTTGCGCTGCTTGGCGAAATCGGCGACCGCAAGGCCGACGTTGGAGGGGAAGGTGCCGATCAGCATCGCCACCTGCTCGCGCGTCACCAGTTCCTCGGCCACACGCACCGCCTCGCCCGGCTGGCCCTGATCGTCGCGGCTGACGATCTCGAGCTTGCGGCCGAGCACGCCGCCGGCGGCGTTCACCTCTTCCACCGCCAGTTCCCAGCCCTTCTTGTAGGGCTCCAGGAAGGCGGGGAAGACCTTGTAGGAATTCATCTCGCCGAGCTTGATGGTGCCTTGCGCGAAGGCGGGGCCGGCCGCGAGGGCAAGCCCCAGGGTCAATGCCGTTCTGATCATCCGCGTCACCTTTCCGTCACCGTTGACCGTCCCAAACGCTGATATCTTCCTTCGCCAGCCCGCCCATGCGGGCATGCGGCCGGCCGCCGGTCGCCATCGCCAGGCAGAACACCAGCTCGTCCGCCCGCGGCCCGTCGGGCACGCCCACCTCCATCGCGTCGAAATGGCTGCGCACATAGGAGGCGTCCTTGTGGGTCAGCGGCACGTCGAGCCGGGCGCCGAGCCCGCCCAGCTTGTGCGCCGAGGGCACGATCGCCCGGGCGCCGCCGAGGACGGCGCGCATCGCATAGCCGCCGGGCACATGCCACAGCGCGCCATGCTCGCTCTCCCCGGCACTGCCGACGATCACGCCCTTGCCGTAGCTTTCGATGGCGCCAACCCCGCCCAGCGCCGCCACCAGCCGGTTCGACAGCTCAAGCCCCAGGGGCTTCAGCGCCTCCATCATCGGCTGCACCTCGGGCTCGTAGCGCCCGGCATAGGGGTTGCGGACCACCGCCAGCGCCGCCCCCTTCAGTACCGGCACCGCCAGGGGCGGACCGCCATCGTGGCGCAGCTCCTCCACCACCAGCACGATCTTGCGCACCTGTACCAGATCGCTCACGCCCGCCTCCCGAGCACCCCCGCCGGCGACCCCACCAGCCTGACCGCGCCGCACAATGACAGCATCGCCGCCGCCAGGTGTCCAGCACCGCGCAGCCGCTCCGCCTCGGCCGCACCCGCGGCCAGCGCGGCCGCCACCTCCGCGCCGTCGAGCGGGGCCACCGCGACGGTGACCGGGATGTCGCCGAGGTCGCTGTCGGGGTCCAACAGCCGCGCCGGGCGCTGGGTGACCTTGGGGCTGTCGATGCTGACGGCATTGGCGACCAGGGTGGCGCAGGCATCGGCCCCGGCCGCGTCGAGCGCCAGCACCGTCACCGCATCGGCGATGCCGCGCGAGAAGGAACGCCCCCCGCGCCCGGAGGTGGCGACGCCGCGCACCGGCATGTCGTGGGTCAGCACCGCCATCCCCTCCACCGCCGGGGCATCGAGATCGGCCACCACGCCGATGCGCAGGCTCTCGCCGGGGCCAAGATGGATCGCAATGTCGCCGCCGTCGTTCACATAGGCGCGGGCGATGTCGCGCCCGGCCAGCAGCCGGGCCAGGACCTCATCCGCCACGGCCCCGGCAACCGCGGCCATCGGGGTGATGTAGACGCAGCGATGCGGCAGCACCGCCGCCACCATCCGCCGCGCGACCGGCCCGGCCGGCATCGCCGTGTCGCTGCCGACCGGCCGGCGCAGCACGGGCAGTTCGGCCACCAGCTCCTCCAGCAGCCCTTCGAAGGCCGCCACCGCCTGCCGGTAGGCTGCCGCAACCTCGCCTTCGGCGCCCCAGGCCGCGACCACCAGGTCGATCGGCCCGTGCTGGAGATGCAGCCTGCCATCGGCCAGGGAGGCGGCGCGCATCGCCTCAGCCCGTGAAGCGCAGGTCGGGCCCGCGCGCCAGCACCTCGTCCACCGGCACCATGGAGGCGACATGGCCGCCGAGCGCGGCATAGTCGGCGAGGCTCAGCGTGAACTCGACGGGCGCCACCAGGGCCGGCGTGGGCACATAGCCGAAGGCGCGGTCGGGCAGGCGGGCGACATCGACCATGAAGGTGATGCCGCCGCCGGGCCAGACATAGGCGGGAACGCCGCCGCAGGTGATGCGCGCCGCCCCGGACTGCACGGCGCGGGTCAGCCGGACCGGGTTCTCGGTGGCCCCCGACCGCAGCGAGCCGCCGGCACCGGCCATGAACATCACGGTGCACAGGGCCGGCTCGCAGTTCTCGCCGATCCGCTCCACGATGCCGCGCAGTGCTGCCGGAAGTTCGCGCTGGCAGGGGCGCAGCGCCTCGTCCAGCTCGAAATAGGCGTGGTCCTCGCCCGTGGTGCTGACCATCAGCAGGCGCAGGCCCGGCCAGGCCGTGCGCGGGTCGATGCGCTCCAGGATCGTCAGGGGATCGGTCACGTCGGTGCCGCCCCAGCCGCTGCCGGGCTCAGCCACCTGGAAATAGCGGCCGGGGGTGGAGCGGCGGCCGCGGACCCGGATGCCGGCCGGCGGCACCTCGAGATAGCGCCCGGCCTGATGCTCGCTCAGCACGCCGGTGATGTGGTCGTCGACCACGATCACCTCGTCGGCAAGCCCGTGGAACTGCCGGGCGAACATGCCGAGCGCCGCCGACCCGCAGCCGACGCGCATGCGCGCCTCGGCCCGGCCGTCCACGATCGGGGCGGCGCCAGCCTGCACCACCACGCGCGATCCGCCATCGATGGCGAGCTCCACCGGCTGCTTGTTGCACAGCGCCAGCAGCGTGTCGCAGGTGGTCGTACCCTCGCGCTTGCTGCCGCCGGTGAGATGGCGGACCCCGCCGAGAGAGAGCATCTGCGAGCCGTATTCGGCGGTGGTGACATGGCCGACCGGCTCGCCCTCGGCGCGGACCACCGCCTGTTCGGGGCCGAGATGGCGGTCGGTGTCGATCTTCACCTTCACCCCGCAATAGCTGAAGATGCCTTCGGTCACCACGGTGACGGTATCGACGCCCTCCCACACCGCCGACACGATGAACGGGGCCGGCTTGTAGTCGGGATAGGTGGTGCCGGCGCCGATGCCGGTGACGAAGGGCACCACCGCACCGCCCTCGGCCAGGCGGCGTTCGGTCAGCAGCAGCGGATCGGTGCGGGTCAGCACGCCATCGACATTGGCGTAGCGGTCGCAGGCGCCGGCCCGGCCCGGCCGGATGCGGCACAGCACCGGGCAGGCATCGCAGCGCAGGATCGTTTCTTCCACCACCTCGGTCATCGCAGTGCCTCGCGCAGGCGGTGTGGCAGCACCGGCACCCGGGTGAGCCGCGCGCCGGTGGCGTGCCGGATCGCCGACAGGATGGCCGGTGCGGTAGGTATCAGGGCCGGCTCGCCGATGCCCTTGGCGCCATAGGGGCCGAGCGGCTCGGCCGCCTCGACCAGGAACACCTCGATCGGCGGCACGTCGCCGATGGTGGGGATCAGGTAGTCGTGCAGGTTCTCGGTGCGCCCGGGCACGAACTCCTCCATCAGGGCAAGCCCCAGGCCCTGGGCGATGCCGCCATGGATCTGGCCTTCGACCAGCATCGGGTTGATCGCCCTGCCGACATCATGGGCAGCGGCGATGGCAAGCGGCGTGGTGGTGCCGAGCGCAAGGTCGACCTCGACCAGCGCGATCTGGGCGGCAAAGCCGTAGGTGGCGTAGGGTACGCCCTGGCCCTGGGCATCCAGCGGCGTGGTCGGCGGATCGAAGCGCCCCCGCCCCTCAAGGTCCTGGAAGGGCAGCCGGGCCTCGCGCCCGCCCTCGCGCACCAGGATGGCGCCGTCGAGGGCGATCTGCGCCCCCTCGCCGGCATTGGCCAGGCGCAGGATCTGTGCCCGCAGGTCCAGCCCCGCCAGCTCGGCCGCCCGGCCGGAGACGAAGGTCTGGCGCGAGGCGGAGGTCTTGCCGGCATCCTCGGTCAGGTCGGTGTCGCCGATCACCTGGGTCAGGCGATCGACCGGCACGCCGAGGGCCGCCGCGGCGATCTGCGGCAGCACGGTGGCCGAGCCCTGGCCAATGTCGACGGCGCCATTGAACAGCACCAGCCTGCCATCGGCGTACAGCCGCAGCACCATGGTCGAGGGGTTGGCCAGCGAGGTGTTGCCGATGCCGTACCACATGCAGCCGATGCCGGCCCCCTGGCGCGTGCCGAGCCCGCGCCGGTTGTGCTGGCGCGCGCGCTCCAGATAGTCCTGCCAGCGCGGGGCCAGCGCATCCAGGCAGTCGACCAGCCCGGCCGAATGCGCCAGCACCTGTCCGGTCGCCGTGGCATCGCCCGGCCGGATGGCGTTGCGGCGGCGGAAGGCCAGCCGGTCGATCCCGGCCTGGCCGGCCAGGTCATCCATCAGCGCCTCGTGCACCAGGGCGGCCTGGGGCACGCCAAAGCCGCGGAAGGCGCCGGCCGGGGTATCGTTGGTGTAGAGCGCGCGGGTGGTGGCGCAGACCCGGGGCACGGCATAGGGGCCGGTCGCATGCACCGGCACGCGGTTGGCCACGGTCGGCCCCCAGGAGGCGTAGGCGCCGGTGTTGAAATCGCCCTCGAAGCGGAACTCGGTCAGCCTGCCGGTGGCGTCGCAGGCGGCGCGCCCGGTCATCCGGGCGGGGTGGCGCTTGGTCGTGGCCGCCATGCTCTCGGGCCGGGTATAGGCGCCGCGCACGGGCCGGCCGAGATGCCAGGCAGCGACCGCCAGCAGCGGCTGGATCGACAGGTCGAGCTTGCCGCCGAAGCCGCCGCCGACGGCCGTTGGCACGATGCGCACGGCACTCGGCGCCAGCCCCAGCACCCGGGCGATCTCGTCGCGATCCATATAGGGCGTCTGGGTGCAGCAGTGGACTTCCAGGCGCGCGCCGACACGCCGGCACCAGCCGGCCTCGGGCTCGATATAGGCGTGCTCGACGAACCCGGTCTCGAAGGCGACCGTGGCCTCGAAGGCGGATGGCGGCGCCGGGCCGTCCTTTTCCACCAGGCCCCGCACCAGCACATTGTCGGGCCGGCTGGCGTGCACCGGCGGCGCCCCGCCGGCGGCAGCGGCAGCGAAGGTGACGGGCGGCAGCGCGGTCCAGATGACGGGGAAATCCTCCTCCGGGATCGCCAGCACCGACCGGTCGCCCACGATCGCCGCCACCGCCTCGCCGCGATGGCGGACATGGCCTTCGGCGAATACCGGCTGGTCCTTCAGATCAGGGTAGATGCCGAAGCTGTTGGCGCCCGGCACATCGGCGGCGGTGAACACATGCACGCCGTGTCGGCGGGCGAAGCCGGCGATGTCGCCGAAGCGGAAGCCGGCGCGATGGTGGGGGGAGCGGACCGCGCGCAGCCACAGCGCATCGGCCGGTGCGCCGTCGTCGCCGTAGCGCTCGCTGCCGTCCATCTTCGGCGCCCCGTCGAGCCGCGGCAGCCGGGTGCCGATGGCGCCCCCGCCGCTGCCCAGTGCGCCGATGGGCGCGCTGGTGCTGCCGGCATCGATCACCGCCTCGATGATCTTGCGGTATCCGGTGCAGCGGCAGAGCACCCCGCCCAGCGCCTCCTTCACCGCCGCCTCGTCGGGGTCCGGGACGCGGCGCAGCAGCTCGGCCGCCGCCATCAGCATGCCCGGCGTGCAGATGCCGCACTGGGCTGCACCGTGCCGGGCGAAGGCATCCTGCAGGCGCGCCAGCCCGGCTGCCGCCAGCCCTTCCACCGTCAGCACGGCGCAGCCTTCCACCTGGCCGACCGGCACCAGGCAGGCACAGGCCTGGCGGCCATCGATCAGCACCGTGCAGGCGCCGCAGTCGCCGGCCTCGCAGCCAATCTTGGTGCCGGTCAGCCCGAGGTCGAGCCTGAGGGAGTCGCTGAGCCGCCCGGCCGGATCGCCGGCCAGCGTCACGGCGGCGCCGTTGAGCGTGAAGGCGGTCATGGCGCCAGCCCGGCCAGCAGGCGCCGCGTCGCCTCCACGGCCGCCTCTCGGCGATAGGCGGCGTCGGCGCGGATGTCGTCGATCGGCTCCAGGGCAGCGAAGTGGCCGGGGTCGATGACCAGGCGGTCGACCGGCTGGCCGGCCAGCGCCGCCTCCAGCCCCGGCAG
>CAZEQG010000118.1:0-8041 GCA_964514295.1 uncultured Alphaproteobacteria bacterium | reverse complement strand
GGCCCAAGGGCGGGCGATGCGCGAGGGCGAGGCGCTTCGCGGCGGCGCGGACAGTCAGCTCGGCGAAATGGTAAGCGGCATCGCCACGCTGCGCAGCGCTGCGGCCGAGGAGCGGGCGGCGCTGCGCTGGAGCGAAAGCTTCGCGGCGCTGCGCGCCCGGCTGGTCGCCGCCCGCCGGATCACGAACGCCTACGAGACATGGCAGGCGACCTATCCGGGACTGGCCACCGCGGCGCTGTTCGCCGCGATCTTCGCCGGCAGTGCCACGCCTGAGGGAACGCCGCAGCTGCCGCTGGCTTCGGTCGTCGCCATCTTGACCTCCTTCGCGCTGATGATGGCGGCCACATCGCAGGTGTTGCGCGGCGGCATTGCGGTCTGGCTGCTGCGCGCGAACTGGGCCTATGCCCGGCCGCTGCTCGACGCCGCACCGGAGCCGGCAGCGGGCCTGACCGACCCCGGCGCATTGGCCGGTGCGATCGAATTCTCCGCCCTCGGCTTCGGCTACCGCGACGGCCCCGCCATCCTGTCCGATGTCTGCCTGCGCGTGGAGCCCGGCGAGATGGTTGCCATCGTCGGACCGTCCGGCGGCGGCAAATCCACGCTGGTGCGGCTGCTGCTCGGGCTGGAAAGGCCGTCGCGGGGTGCGGTCTATGTCGACGGGCACGATACGCGCTCGCTACACCCCGAAGCGCTGCGCCGGCAGATCGCCGTGGTGCTGCAGGACGCCAGCCTGCCGCCAGGGACGATCTTCGAGATCGTCCGCGGCCTGACCGAGGCCACACCCGACGAGGTGTGGCAGGCCCTCGCCAGCGCCGCCATCGCCGAGGATGTCGCGGCGATGCCGATGGGCCTGCACACGCTGCTGCTGGATGCCAAGCGCACCCTGTCGGGCGGGCAGGTCCAGCGCCTGTCGCTTGCGCGCGCCATCATCGGCCGACCGGCAATCCTCGTGCTGGACGAGGCGACCAGCGCGCTCGACAACGCAACCCAGGCCCTCGTCATGGAAACCGTGCGGACCATGCCGGCAACGCGCATCGTGATCGCCCACCGTTTGAGCACGCTCCGCCACGCCAGCCGTGTCTTTGCCCTGGAGCATGGCCGGCTGGTGGAGCGCCGGGACCTTGCCGGCGGCGCGGCCTCGGGCGATGCCTCGCCCGGCGGCCGCTAGGCGGCGCCGGCCCAGTCCAGCGCCGGGTCGCGCTCCAGGGCACCGGCGGCCGTGGCGGCCGGCAGCAGGTCGACTGCGTACCACGCCACGCCCTCATAGACATAGCCGGCGGCGGCCGCCCCCTCCTCGAAGCGGGTGGTGTAGAAGTGGTCAGTGGCGGCGCTGGAATAGAAGCGGTGCACGGCCGCGGCACCGGGATCGGCGGCGGAAAATCCCGAGAAGGCGGGGCCTTCCAGGACATAGCCGCTGCCCGCCGCGGAAAGCCGGGCGATCTCGCCGGCATCGGCGGTGTAGACGTAGTCGTGCGCAGCGGCGGAGTGGAAGCGGTAGATCTGGGTCAGGCCCGCCCCGCCGCCCTCGCTGGAGAAGGCCACCCCTTCCGCCACATAGCCGAGCGCCAGCGCGTTGGTCGCCTCGATCGAGCTGGCCGTGAACAGGTGCGTGCCGGCCCCGGCATGGTACAGGCGGAACACCACCGGCAGGTTGTCGGCCAGGTCATAGCTGGCAAGCGCCGGATCGGCGTAGGACACGCTGCCGAGCCCTTCCAGGCTGACGGTGATCTCGAAGCGCTGGGCCGCCGACGGCTCGGTGTAGATGGTGCCGGCCGTCGGCGTGCGGCCCGGCCCGCCGGGGGTGTAGAGATCGCTGTAGCCCGCCTCGGCACTGGTCGGGATCAGCACCGCCGTCAGCCGTGACACCGCCGCCGCGTCGCCGGCCAGGATGATGTCGATATAGTTGTCGTGGTCTTCCTGATAGCGGATCGGGTTGATCGTGGCCTCATCCTCGACGGCGGGGCCAAGCTCGGCCAGCCCGACCACGCGCAGGCTGCCGACGCCGAGATCATAGCTCACGCCGTCCTGCGTGATCGCCACCGTCGAGCCATCGGCGTGGCTCGCCTCCAGCCTGAAGAAGCGCTCGAACTCGGTCGGCATGATGCCGCTCACCCCATCGGGCGAGAAGCCGCCATTGGTGAACAGGCGCAGGCGGAACATCGCCTCCTCGCCATAATAGGACAGCCCGTCATTGGGCAGCGCGATGGCCAGCGCCGGCGGCGAGAAGTCGCCGGCCGCCGACATCTCGGTCAGCTTCGCCCCGACCAGCTTCGGCCCGGTGACATAGGGGTTGCCGCTGACCTGCGTCAGCCCGACCAGCGAGACCAGGCCATCCGGGCCCACGGCCATCAGCGGCGTATCGTCGGCCACGATCTCCACCGACACCGGATGGCGCGCCCCCTCGGTGCCCGGTGCCAGGCGGTTGCCGAAATCGCCGAACACGACGATCACGTGCCGCTCGTTATAGTCGTAGTTCGGGTTCAGCGCCGCCACCTCGGGCGTGATCACCTCGCCGGTGTTCAGGGTCACCCGGATGTCGGTGGGCTGCACGGTGCTGGGCAGCACCGGCCAGCTGAACACGATCGGCAGTGCGTCCTGGAGGACCGGCGCGCCACCGAAGCCGCCGGCGGCGATCCCGAGGGGGGAGCCTGAGGCGGCGAGGTTGCGCAGCGGGGCCGTGGGATCAAGGGCCGCATAGTCGAGATTGACCCCGGCCCCCGCCAGAATGGCGAGATTCAAGTCATCGACCGAGGTCAGGCCGGGAATGCCGGAAATGCCCTCGAAGCCGAAATCGGCGGACGCGATCTCAGCCCGGGCGGTCCACAGATCGGCGTTCAGCACCACGTCGCGGTGAAGCTGGACATAGGCGGGAAGCTGGGTGGCGGGCGTCGACATGCGGCTCCTGGAGGGCGGCGGGGGCGGCATGATGGTTGCCGCCGCTGCCGCTGTCGAGCCGGCAGACGGGTGGTCCGCGGGCGGCGGCCGGTTAGCTGGGAACCTTCACAGCTAGGCCCACCCTCCGCACCCCCCCTATAGCAGCGCCAGCCCCACGCAATTGCCGGTGCCGAATGCCCATGCCCGCCCCTCTGCCCGCGCTGCGCCCCGGCGATCCAGTGCCCTGGTTCACCGCCCGGACCGCCAGCGTGGACAGCTTCCACTTCAGCTCCATCGCCGGTCGCTATGTGCTGCTGCTGTTCTACGGCTCGGCCTCGACCGAGCCCGCCCACCAGGCGCTGGAGCTGGTGCGGGCGCACCGCCGCCTGTTCGATGATGCCAAGGTCTGCTTCTTCGGCGTCTCCTTCGATCCGGCCGACCGCGGCAAGGCCTGCACGCGCGAGGCAGTGCCGGGCCTGCGCTTCTTCGAGGACCATGATTTCGCGATCGCCCGGCTCTATGGCGCGGTTGGCCGGCCGGCCGCCGGGCAGGACGATGGAACGCTGCTCTACCGGCCGTTCTGGCTGCTCCTCGACCCAATGCTGCGGGTGATCGACATCGCCCCGCTGACCGAGGGCCCGGCCATGATGCGGCGGGTGGAGGCGCTGCCGGCCGTCCCCGCCCATGCCGGCCCCGAGCTGCATGCCCCCGTACTGCTGTTGCCCCGGGTGTTCGAGCCCGAATTCTGCGCCGCCCTGATCGCCGCCTATGAAGCCGATGGCGGCAGCGAATCGGGGTTCATGCGCGAGGTGGACGGCATGACCGTCGGCGTCCACGATCCGCGCCACAAGCGCCGCCGCGACTTCACCCTGAACGATCCCGAGCTGCGCGAGGGGGCGCGCAAGCGGATCGAGGCGAGGCTGGTGCCCGAGATCCGCAAGGCCTTCCAGTTCAACGCCACGCGCCTGGAGCGCTATCTCGTCGCCTGCTACGATTCGGCGGTCGGCGGCCATTTCCGCGCCCATCGCGACAACACCACCAAAGGCACGGCCCACCGCCGCTTCGCCGTGACCATCAACCTGAACGCCGAGGATTTCACCGGCGGCGACCTGCGCTTTCCCGAATTCGGGCCGCGCAGCTATCGTGCGCCGACGGGCGGGGCTGTGGTATTCTCCTGCTCGCTGCTGCACGAGGCGATGCCGGTCCGCTCCGGCCGGCGCTACGCCTTCCTGCCCTTCCTCTACGACGAGGCGGGCGCGCGCCTGCGCGAGGAGAACCGGAAGTACCTGGCCTCCTAGGGCCGCCTGGAGACCTATTGACGGAAGCGATCCACACGCCCAGCCCCCGCCCGGCCGAAGCGGCCGCCCTGGCCGTCGCCGCCATCCGCCGCAAGGCCGGTGCGCTGGTCAGCATCCTGAACATGTCGCTGCTGGCAGCGGTGTTCATTGCCGATGCGCTGACGCCGGCCGACAACGTGTCGATCTGCTTCGCCTACGCCATACCCATCATGCTGAGCCTGCTGGAGGGCGGCCGGCGCTCGCTCGTCTACGCCGCCGCGGCGACGCTGCTGTCGCTGGCCGGCTCCTTCATCCAGCCACCCGGCGATACCATCACCGCCGTGTTCATCGCCAACCGGGTGCTGGCGATCGCCATGCAATGGGCGCTCGCCCTGGTCGTGCGCTACCGGCTGGACCATGAGGCGGCGATGGCGAGGGCGCTCACCGAGCAGGCCGAGAAGGTGGAGCGCCAGCAGCGCTTCATCGCCATCCTGTCGCACGAGGTGCGCACCCCGCTGACGGTGGTGGACGGCCAGGCATACCGGCTGATCAAGCTGGCCGGGGATGCCTCGGCCGAGGATGTGGTGCGACGCGCCCGCACCATCCGCGAGGCGGTGGCCCGGCTGGACGGCATCGTCTCGGGCATTCTGGCCTCGGCCGCGGCCGATCGCGGCGAGCTGGTGGCGAACCTCATGCCGGTCGACCTCGGCCGCCTGATCGGCGACCTGGCGCGGCGGGTGGCGGAGAATGACGGGGCGCGGATCACCTGCATGCTCGATGCCCTGCCCGCGACCGTCGACGCCGATCCGGTGCTGCTGACCCAGGTGTTCGAGAACCTGCTGGCCAATGCGGTGAAATACGCCGGGCCCGGCAGCCCGATCACCATCACCGGCCGGGCCGACGGAGCCGACATCGAAATCCGCGTCAGCGATCAGGGCGTCGGCGTCGCCGAGGGCGATCTGCCGCACCTGTTCACGCCCTATTTCCGGGGGACCAACAGCCGCGGCGTTCCAGGTGCGGGCATCGGCCTCTATCTGGTCGACCGCTTCATGGCCGCCCATGGCGGCAGCGTCGCCATCGAGCGGCCGGCGGGGACCGGCACCACGGTGGTGCTGCGCCTGCCCCAGCAGTCACCCCACAGGATGGCGGCCGGGGATGCGTGAGCGGCGGAGCATCCTGTGCATCGAGGACGATCCGGGCACCCGCGAGCTGCTGCTGGAGGAACTGCAGGAGGCGGGCTTCGCCGTGAAGGCGCTGGGCGATGGGGCCGCCGGGCTCGCCGCCATCGCCGCCAGCCGGCCCGACCTGATCATCTGCGACCTCGACCTGCCGGAGCTGTCGGGGCTGGAGATCCTGCGGCGGCTGCCGGCGCTGGGGCCGGAGGTCGCCAGCATCCCCTTCCTGTTCCTTACCGCCTATGGCCAGCGCGAGAACGTGATCGCCGCCCGCCGCCTGGGCTGTGACGAGTATCTGGTCAAGCCGATCGATTTCGAGCTGCTGGTCGAGACGGTGCAGAACCGCATCGCCAGGCGCGGCCCCGCCGCCCGTGCCGACCAGGAGGTGCGGCTGACCGAGCGCGAGACGGAGGCGCTGACCTGGGCCGCGCGCGGCAAGTCCTCGACCGACATGGCGGTGCTGATGTCGGTCAGCGAGCGCACGGTGAACTTCCACATCGAGAATGCGATCCGCAAGCTGCAGGTCGCAACCCGCATCCAGGCCGCCGTGAAGGCGGCGCTGCTGGGGCTGATCGAGCCCTGACAGGCGCCGGCGGGCTTGCCCCGGGGCCGCCGCACCTCTACTGCTACGGCTTGGCCCGGGGTTTGGTGGCAGGTCGCAGATGAAGCGCATGCTGGCGCATTGGCCGCAATGGCGCTGGTTCCAGGCGAGCCCGCGGTTCATCCTCGCCGTCGGCAGCCTGACGGCCCTGGCGGTGGTCCTGTCCACGGCCTGGGACGCCTGGCGGCGCTACGAGGTGACGCTGAACGCGGCATCGCGCAGCATCCACACCGTCGCAACCCTGGCGACCGAGCACGCGGCCCGCGCCCTGCATGGCATCGAGGATGCGCTCGACGGCATCGAAGGCGTGGCCAAACAGATGAAGGCGGAGCCTGGCAAGACGCCGGACGAGCTGCACGAAAGCCTGAAATCCCTCAACACCGTCAGCCAGGTCTACATCGGCTTTGCCCTGTTCGACGCCGAGGGAAGGCAGATCGCGAACTCGCGGACGGCCACGCCCGAGGCCCGGCCAGCCGTCGATCAAGAGCACTTCCGGGTCCATCTCGATGGCACCGCGAAGGGCATCCACTTCGCCGCGCCATCCGCCTCCGGCGGCAACGGCACCTGGCGGTTCCACGTCACCCGGGCGCTGCGCGAGGCGGACGGCACGCTCAGCGGCGTGGTCGCGGTGGAAGTGAATCCGGATTTCTTCGCCCGCCTCTACCGCACCCTCGACCTCGGCGCGGCGGCGAGCCTGTCGATCCTGCGCGAGGACGGCACCGTGATGGCGCACGCCACCGATGCCGGCTGGCTCGGGCGCAAGGTCCTGCGCGCCGATCTGGTGCAGGGGCTGGCGCCCGGCAACGACACGCATCTTGTCCATGGCGCCGGCCTGTTCAGCGGGGAGGCGCACATTACCGGCCTGCGCCGCCTGGAAGATCGCGGGCTTGCCATCGCCGTCAGCGTGCGCCGCGACGGCGTGCTGGCGCCCTTCATGGCAGGCCTGCGCTTCGACCTGGTCCGCGTCCTGCTGATCGTCGGCGCGATCGGCATCGGCACCGTGCTGCTGGCCGCCCAGGTGCGCCGGCAGGCCCGCCTGCAGGAGGCGCTGGTGGCCGCCCATGCCGAGGCGGTCGCTGCCACCCGCGAGGCCGAGGAGGCGCTGGCCGTGCGCACCAAGTTCATCGCCTCGATGAGCCACGAGATCCGCACGCCGCTGAACGCCATCATCGGCTATGGCCAGCTTCTGGCCGCCACGCCGCTGGAACCCGTGGCCAAGACCCGGGCGGCCCGGATGGTGGCCGCCGGCCGGTCGCTGCTGCGGCTGATCGACGACATCCTCGACTTCTCGAAGATCCAGGCGGGCGACATCTCGGTCCATGCGACAGCCGTCGATCTGCGCGCGGCGATCGAGAACCAGATCGAGGTGATCCGCCTGGACGCCGAGGAAAAGCGGCTCACCATCACCGTGACGGTGGCCGATGACGTGCCGGCGCTGCTGTACCTGGACGGCGACCGGTTCCAGCAGGTGCTGCTGAACCTGCTGACCAACGCCATCAAGTTCACCCGCGAGGGCGGGGTCGTGCTGCGCTGCGGGCTCAGCCGGCAGGCGGATGGCGAGGCCAGCCTTGAGGTGGTGGTGGCCGATACCGGCATCGGCATGTCGCCCGAGCAGCTCGACCGCGTGTTCCGGCCCTTCGAGCGGGTCCGCGAGATCAACGTTCCCGGCACCGGCCTGGGGCTGACCATCGTGCGCACCATCGTCGATGCCATGGGGGGCAGCATCGACCTCGCCTCCCGGCACGGGCGCGGCACCACCGTGACGCTGCACCTGCCGGTGACGGTGCCGACCGCAGAGCAGGCCGCCGCCCCCGCCCCGCCCCCGCCGGTCGCCGCCGCCGAACCCGGTGCCGTGCATGTGCTGCTGGCCGAGGACGACCCGCGCAACGCCGAGATCGCGGAGGCCTTCCTGGCCATGGCCGGGATCTCCGTCACCATCGCGCGCAACGGCCGGGAGGCGGTTGACCTCGCCCTCGCCCATCCCTTCGCGGCCATCCTGATGGATGTCCAGATGCCGGTGATGGACGGGCTGGAAGCCGCCCGGCTGATCCGGGGGGAGCTGAACCGGCCCGATCTGCCGATCATCGCTCTGACGGCCGGTGCTCTGGCCGAGG
>CAZEQG010000117.1:0-8081 GCA_964514295.1 uncultured Alphaproteobacteria bacterium | reverse complement strand
CGCGCCGGCGTGGTGGCCGGGCTCGACGGCGAGGGCCGGCGAAACGAGACGGTGGCCCGGTTGGCCGGCTACCTGTTCGGCTGCGATGTCGATGCCCGCCTGGTGCTGGCCCTGGCGCAGTCCTGGAACCGCACCCACTGCCGGCCGCCGCTCGACGATGCCGAGGTGGTCCGCACGGTCGACAGCATTGCCAAGCGCGAGCTCGCGAAGCGGAGGGGCGATGGCCAGGCGGCCTGAGGGCGGAAACGTCGTCCAGCTCGCGGCCGTGCAGGGCGCGAAGGGCCGGCGCGGGCGCGGCGGCGGCACACAGGCCGACAAGCTGCTGACGGCGCTGGACGGCTGCGCGCTTTGGCACACGCCCGACCGCGAAGCCTTCATCACCCTGACCGCGCCGAACCCGGGCGGGCAGGGCGACCACGCCGAGAACTGGCCCCTTCGGCACAAAGAGGCGCGCGCCTGGCTGTCCGGCCGCTTCTACGATCGCCACGGCACCACGCCGGGCGCCCAGGCCATGGAGGATGCCTTGCGCGTCCTGGAGGGCCGCGCGCTGCGCGAGGGCGAGTGCCACGCGCCGGCGCTGCGCGTCGGCGAACACGGCGGCCGCATCTATCTCGACCTGGCCGATCCGCTCTGGCGCGCCGTCGAGATCGGCCCTTCGGGCTGGTGCGTGGTGCCCATGGCGCCGGTCAAGTTCGTGCGCCCGAAGGCCATGCGCCCCTTGCCGGCGCCGGAGGCCGGGGGGCTGATCGAGGCCTTGCGGGGCTACGTGAACCTCGGATCGGACGATGATTGGCGGCTGGTGGTCGGCTACCTGGTGGGAGCGCTGCGACCGCGCGGCCCCTATCCGATCCTGTGCATCAACGGCGAGCAGGGCTCGGCCAAGTCAACCACCACCCGCATGCTGCGGGCGCTGATCGATCCGAACGCCTCCCCGCTGCGCTCCCCGCCCCGGGATGAGCGTGACCTGGTGGTGTCGGCCGACAACTCATGGGCGCTTGCCTTCGACAACCTGTCCTCGATCGAGGCCTGGAACGCCGATGCGTTGTGCCGGCTGTCGACCGGCGGCGGCTTTGCTACCCGGGCGCTGCACACCGATCGCGATGAGCTGGTGATCGAGGCGCAGCGGCCGGTGATCCTGAATGGCATCCCCGACCTTGGCAACCGGGCCGACCTGGCCGATCGATCGCTGGCGATCGTGCTGCCCGCCATCCCTGAGGGCGCCAGGCAATCCGAGGCCGGTTTGTGGGAACGGTTCGATGCCGCGCGGCCGGCCATCCTCGGCGCGTTGTGCGATGCCGTCGCCTGCGCGCTGCGCCGGCTGCCATCGATCGAGCTGCCATCGTCCCCCAGGATGGCGGACTTCGCGGCCTGGGTGACGGCGGCGGAACCCGCCCTCGGCTGGGCCGATGGTGCCTTCCTCGCAACCTATGCCGGCAACCGCGCCGGCCAGGTCGAGGTGGCGATCGATGCCGATCCGGTTGCCGTCGGCGTGCGCCAGCTCGCCGACGAACAGGCGAGCTGGGAAGGCACCGCGACGGCCCTTCTGGAAGCGCTGGAGGCGCGCGTGCCCGAGCGGCAGCGCGGCCGGAACTGGCCCGGGGCCGCCCACGCCTTGAGCGCACGCGTTCGCCGCGCCGCCGCCCCCTTGCGCCAGGTCGGGGTTGTCGTTCAGACTTTCAGCGAGCGCACCCGGCGCACGATCAGGATCAGCCGCCAGGCGACCTGATCCCCAGCGTTTCCGCACCTCCCCCCCTTCATCCCGCCGCTTCGGCCGCGACGCTCCGCGACGCTCCGCGACGCTGCAACCGTTTCGCCTAACCCATTGGGAGGGCTTGGTTCGCGACGGTCGCGACGCTCGCGACGCTTTCCCATATTAGCCGTTCTATGAATTACGCTGATGCCCCTACCTTCCTTACCCCTCTTCCTCTTTTTCATAGAACTATAAATAGAGCGAGCGTCGCGAGCGTCGCGAGCGTCGCTAACTCAATCGGATCAATGGCATGGGCCAATCGGTTGCAGCGTCGCGGAGCGTCGCGGAGCGTCGCGCGGCCGGGTGCAGTTGATCCAGCTTAGGGGTAAGGGGGGTAAATCTCCACGCCGCCTCCGCCAGAGACCGTATGGGGGGTTTCCCGTGCGCCGCCGCGAAATTCGGTCAGAAAATCTTTTTCTGACAGTGCATTATAGCGTGCATGGGCAGTTTCTCCGGAGCGACGGCCGATGCCCTTTGAGATTGCGTAGCGGCTCACCGTTGCGCCATGCAGGCCCTTTCGGGCTGCCTTCGCATGTACGTCCGAAACGTTGCCGGGCCGCTACGCCTTGCCACCATACGCGGGCGAGATGTCTGCTTCAACCGCGGTAAGCGGGGGATCGGACCGCCGCTACTTGGTTAGGCTGATCGTTCATATAGAAATTTTCTCGTTGAATGTTATTCGGGCTGGCGTAAGATGCCCTTCATCGTTCGGAGGGTGCTATGGACGTCTTCAAGCCTGCGATCCCGACGCGCGTCGTTGAAAAGATCACCGATGGCTTGGCCGACACGCAGGCGCTTAGCAATTGGGCGCTTCGCGGACGGTTTTTGTTCGATGTCCAGGCCTCTGTATCGGGCCGGGAGCGGCTATTCTCGCTGGTGAACCTCTGCGAAATCGGTCTGATTTGCTGGGCCGCTCGCAACGGCCAGCCGCTGGCGCTTCCCAAGCAAATGCTTCGCCGTCGACTTCGGGGGCTGGAGTGGGTGCCTCGGGGGCGGATTGCATGGGAGGGTGAATGGGAGTCGGCGGCTGTTCGGTCAGGGCAACTGCCTGAATTCACCGATCACGTGTCACCTGAGCGCATCTTCTGGGTAGTGGCGCCAGCGCATCTGGCGGAAGACAATGTCCGCCTGTCCGGGCTTCTGGCGGGGCCCTTCTCGGAGCTTTCCGCCATGGTCGCCCGATGTGACGACGTTGGTGCCCGGGGGGTTCTCGTGCTCAACGTTTCTGGCATCGTCCGCGATCTGCACGCCCGCCTTGCCAATGCCGGCTTCGAGCTGCCCGAGGCTGTGACCGGTGGGTCGGCCGAATGATCCACCAGCCGCACACTCTGCCCGGTGTGGTGTCCCGACGAACGCCGTTCGCCGCGCCAGATCGACCCGCCGCACTGGTGCGGGAGGCCGCCGCGCTGGATCTGAGCCACCTGGAGCACAAGAGGCTTCCGCATGTTCGGCCGAAAGAGGCGCCCAATGAAGACCCGTAGCCTCCGCCTTACCTCTGCCGTCGAGTTCCGAGCATCGGCGATCGAGCCGGATGGCACATTCGCGGGCTATGGCAGCGTTTTCGGCACGATCGATGCCTTTGGCGATACGATCGCGAGTGGCGCCTTCAGGGCTAGCCTCGCGCAGCATGCGGCGCGAGGCACCATGCCCGCTCTTCTCTGGCAGCATCGCGATGAGGCGCCAATCGGCACCTGGCTGTCGATGGAGGAAGATGCGACCGGGCTCGCCTGCGTCGGCAAGCTGACCTTGAGTGTGGCTCAGGCTGCCGAAGCCTATGCGCTGTTGAAGGCGCGCAGCATCACCGGCCTATCGATCGGGTTCAAGGCCGTGGCTTGGACCAATGCGCCAAGCGGCGTTCGCCTGCTGACCGAGATCGATCTTTGGGAGGTGTCCATCGTGACCTTCCCCGCCAACCTGGCCGCGCGCGTAACCGAAGTCCGCAGTGCGCCGGGGAGCATTCGCGAGTTCGAGGCCGTGTTGCGGGACGCACTCGGCTTCTCCGCCCGTGAGGCTAAGCGCCTCGCTTCGGGTGGCTGGCCTGCCCTCGACGATCGGGACGATCGCAGTGCAGTCGCTGAACTGGTGCGGGACCTGCGGTCCCGTACCGATGAGATGACGAGCGTTGCGAAAGGGTTCCCATGAACGACATGCAGGAAGTCAGGTCCGCGCTTGACGCGCACCATGCGGCAACCATCACGGCTGTCGACGCCATCACTCGGCGGCTCAAGAACGTCGAGGATCAGCTCGATGAGATGTGCAAGCGCGAGGCGCGCCGGCGCCTCGCCGACGCCGTTGGTGGCGGCGGCGCGGGTGGGGCATCGTCGGAAGAAGTGAGGGCAGCGAACGCCGCACTGCGCGCCTTCATCCGCTCCGGCAACCCGGCAGAACTGCGCAGCATGGTTGGCAGCTCCGGACCGGATGGCGGCTATCTGATCTATCCGGAGATCAGCTCGACCATCAACCAAGTGCTGCGATCGACCAGCCCGATCCGCAACTATGCGCGGGTGGTGAACATCTCGGTCGGCGATGCCTGGGAGGAACCGATCGACCGCACTGGGCTTGGTGCGGAATGGGTGGGCGAGACATCGCCTCGCGAAGATACGGCTACCCCGTCCCTGGGCGTTGTCAGTATTGGCCTATGGGAAATCTATGCTGCGCCGAAGGTGTCGCAGCGGCTGCTTGATGACAGCAGTTACGACCTGGCCGGTTGGCTGGCCACTGCGGCCGGCGAGGCGTTTTCGCGCAAGCAGAACACCGCCTTCGTCAGCGGCGATGGGGTCAACTGCCCGCGCGGCTTCGCCACCTACCCCACGGTTGCCACTGCCGATGCCACCCGCGCCTGGGGCAGCTTTCAGCACGTGGCAACGGGCGTGAGTGGCAACTTCGCCGCCAGCGATCCGGCCGATAAGCTGATCGAGTTGCAGTACACCCTCAAGGCCGAATACCTTCCTGAGGCGGTGTGGATGATGAACCGCCTGACCGCCTCGCGCATCCGTCAGTTCAAGGATCAGCACGGCCGCTATCTCTGGGAAAATGCCCTGACGCCGGGCCAGCCGCCCATGCTCCTGGGCCATCCCGTCGTCCTGGCTGAGGATATGCCGGCGATCGGCGCCAACAGCCTCGCGATCGCCTTCGGCAATCTGCGCCGGGCCTACACCATCGTCGACCGACCGGGTCTGAAGCTGCTGACCGACCCGTATTCGGCAAAGCCGAACGTCATCTTCTACAGCTACCAGCGCGTTGGCGGCAATGTGGTCGACTTCCACGCGCTGAAGTTCCTGAAGTTCGGCACGAGCTGATCTTCGCCCGAAGAGGGGATTGGGGTGGTCTTGTGGCATAGCCACCCCCGGACAAGCCGTGAGTGTCCGCAACAACCGCGGCCGCCGCCTGGCTCACCCACTCCTGTGAGTGCCAGGCGGCACACTCAACCGCGCGATGAAGGATCGATGTGATGGCAGGTTCCGCCGCAAGTCGCGACCGCACAGGCCGGGAGGGCACAAACAGCAACCCCGCCGGCTTGTCATCGCCTCGGCGGGGCTGGCCACCCGAAGGTGGTCTTGAATGCCTGACGGCCGGAGCCGGAGCAGGTACACGACGAATATGGGGACTTCCCACGGTGCGGTCAACCGACCGCGATCCCCAAGGCCTCCGCGACGCAGCGTCGGATCGCTGCGAGATCGTCGCCGGAGACCTGGCCGATCCGGTATTCGCGCCGGCCATCCGCTCCGCGTCCCATGCGGATCAGGTGCAGCCGGGCGAAGGACACCGTGGCGACATGATCGCATTTCGCCCAGGCCGTGGCCGAATCGAAAGGACGGGGCAATGGTGGCTCGATGGCGAGTCGGTGGTGCCAGGGCATCGGAGGCACGGGGTTCGTGGTGCTGAGCGGTACCACGCTACACAGGCCGGTTCGATGCTTGAAGCGCGGCGAAATCACCACCACCGGCCGCCGCTTCACCATCTCAGGCGGCACGAACCCTGTATCGTAGTCGCAGATCAGGATGGTCCCCGCCTCCGGATGGAAAGACAGAGCCACTCCCTACACTCCGGTTGGCGAATGGCGTGCGCTCGGCGCCTTCAGCCTCACCCCCGGCCCGCCGCCGTTCTCGGCGATGAACTCGACGCCGGCCGCTTCGAGGGCTTGGCGAAGCTTGGTGACACTGCTGATACGCGCGTCACCGCCGCGCTCAAAGCGGTTGATGGTGTTCGCCCCTACCTTGGCCGCGGTGGCCAGCTCATGAATGGTCCAATCGATGGCGGCACGGGCCATTCGGCATTGTTCTGGTGTCATTCGGTGAAAATATCACCGAAAATTGTTGACGGCAAACCGCCAAGGCGGCACCGTATTTGGTGTATTTATCACCACTTCGGTGCTGTCATGCCGATCAACGTTCACAAAGTCCAGCTCCTGAGCCGGCGCCACAACTGGACCCGCACCGATGCCGAAGAGGCGCTTGCCCGGATCATCTCTGGGGCCGACCACCTGGGCTATGCCGAGGGCTCGGAGGCGCCTTACTTCGCACCGTGTCATTTTCTGCTGGTTCGGGTGGACAACGAGCTGATGGGCTTCCTGGAGGGCTTCGGTGACCCTGATGACGCCGAGCCGGACGACCCGCCGGAAGAAGACGAAACGCTTGATGAGCCGCAGCCCTCGCAGAAGACCGCGCCGGTCGACCTGTTGGACCCGGGCACGCAGGCGCTGTTCGCGCGCCTTCGCACCATCGCTGCCCGCCGCAAGGCGGGCGGGGAGGGCTGACCCGATGCCCGCCGCCCCCAGCTCGGGCCGGCTCATGTCGGCCGCCGATGCCGCGCGCTATCTCGGCATATCGCGTGCGACGCTGGACACGCTGTCGCTGGAAGGCAAGCTGCCCGGCCGGCTGAAGCTGGGGGCGCGGGTACTGTTCGACCGGGCGGCCCTCGACCGCTTCATCGATGAGCGGGTCGGCGCCGCCGCCTCGCTCGCCGATGGCGAGGCGCGGTGGCTGGAGCGGATCGGCCATGCGCGTTGACCTGCCCCATGTGAAGCGGGTCGACCGGCGCCAGCGCCGGCGCGACGGCACCGTGTGGAGCCGGCGCTACCACTACTTCTGGCGGCCCGGCGCGCCCGATCACCGCAAGCCGCTGCCGGGCAAGCCGGGGGAACCCGCCTTCCATGCTGCCTATGACGCCTGCATGGCGCGCGCGGCCGCCGTTCCCGCCCAGCCGTCCGTGGACAGCTTGGCAGGGCTGGTGGCCCTCTATCTCGCCTCCCCGGACTATCTGCGCCTGGCCGCCTCGACCCGGCGCGACTATGGCCGCATCCTGGCCCGCCTGTGCGCCCGCTATGGCGATCTAGGCTATGCGGGGATCACCCGGCGCGTGGTGCTGGCGATCCGCGATGCCCATGCCTCGACCCCGGCCATGTCCAACTACATCCTGCGGGTGCTGCGCCTGCTGCTGGGCTGGGCGCTGGACCGGGGCATGATCGCGGCGAACCCGGCCGCCCTGCCGCGCCAGCTCGCCATCCGCCCGCGCCGGGCGGTGTGGGGGCCGCAGGATGAGGCCGCCATCCTGAAGGCCGCCAGCCCGCCCCTGCAGCTCGCCTATTGGCTTGCCATCTACACCGCCCAGCGCCAGGGCGACATCCTGCGCCTGACCTGGCGCCAGTATGACGGCGACACCCTGACGCTGCGCCAGGGCAAGACCGATGCGCCGGTGCGCGTGCCCTGCCACCCGGCGCTGCGCGCCCTTCTGGACGCGCTGCCCCGCCGCTCGCCGGTGATCCTGACGGCCGCCGACGGCCGGCCCTACACCCTCGACCACTTCCGCCACGAATGGCGGGCCGCGACGCTGGCGGCCGGGCTCGATGGCCTGCAGTTCCGCGACCTGCGGCGCACCGCCATGGTGCGCCTTGCCGAGGCCGGCGCCACCACGGCCGAGATTGCCGCCGTCAGCGGTCACGACATCGCCCGCACCCAGCGCATTCTCGACACCTACATCCCCAGATCCACCGCCATGGCACGCGCTGCGATTGCACGCCTGCCCGGCGGCCGGGAGGAAGCATGAACACGCCCCCGCAAAACTGGAAACATGCCCCCGCTTCGTTCTGGAAACACGCCACCCGCCAGGAGGCCCAAGTGATTGATAAATATGGTGCCGAAACGGAGGATCGAACTCCGGACCTACTGATTACGAATCAGTTGCTCTACCGCTGAGCTATTTCGGCGGTCCATCGGGAAGGCGGGGAACATAGCGATCACGCGGCCGGCCCGCAAGGGCCGCGCGTCATGGCGGGGGCGGGGGCGGGGCCAGGGGTGGGGGCAGCGGCGTGGCCGGTGGGCCGGCGGATGGC
>CAZEQG010000116.1:0-8087 GCA_964514295.1 uncultured Alphaproteobacteria bacterium | reverse complement strand
CCGGCCCGGCCCATGACAGCGCCCCCGGTAGAAGGCGGGCACCACCTGCGAGCCTGTCGAAGGCGCCGGTCGCCTGCCCCACCACCGTCATCACCGCCGCCGCCAGCGCCACCGGGCCGAGGGCGGCGGCCGTGCGCGAGAAGCCGGTGCCAAACGCCCGTCCGGCATGGCCGATCGACAGCCCCGCCAGGGCTGCGAACACCACGGCGCCGAGGATGCATGCGAATACCGGCTCCAGGCGCGCCCGCGCCATGGCGCCCAGGGTCACGGCGAGGGCCGCCGCCAGGCAGGCGGTGTCTATGAGGGGCATGCGCGGGGAACCCGGGTGGTGGCGATGCTGCGCCGCGATATTGCGCTGGCGCCAGCGCCTTGGCTAGGCTCGCGCGCAGTGACCACGCGCGCGCTCCTGGCCCTCCTTCTCCCCCTCCTCCTGCTCGCCCCGGCGGCGCGGGCGGCCGAGGGTTTCATCGGCATTTCCGGGCGGAACTTCGTGACCGCCGATGGCCGCCCCTTCGTGATCAACGGCATCGGCCTCGGCAACTGGCTGGTGACCGAGGGCTACATGTTCCGCTTCAAGGTGGCGAAGGCGCCGCGCCAGATCGAGGCGGTGATCGAGCATCTGCTGGGGCCCGAGGATGCCACCACCTTCTGGACGCTGTTCCGCGACCGCTATGTGGCGCGCGCGGACATCGCGCTGATCCGGGCGGTCGGCTTCAACACCATCCGGGTGCCGCTGCACTGGGCGCATTTCGTCGACCCGGCCGACCATTCGCGCTTTGCCGGACCGGGCTGGGCGCTGCTCGACCGGGTGATCGGCTGGGCCCGCGAGGAGGGGCTGCGCGTCATCATCGACCTGCATGCCGCCCCCGGCGGCCAGACCGGCGTGAACCACGACGACGGCCCCGGCTACCCGCTCACCTTCTACGTGCCGGCCCATCGCCGCCTCACCATCGCCCTGTGGCGGGCGATCGCGGCGCGGTACCGCGACGAGCCGGCCGTGCTTGGCCACGACATCCTGAACGAGCCGATCTCGCCCTATTCCGACACCGATTATCTGAACCCCCGCCTGGAGGATTTCTACAAGGAGATCGTCGCCGCCATCCGCACCGTCGACCCGATGCGGCCGATCATCCTGGCGGCGGCGCAGTGGAGCACGAATTTCGCGGTGTTCGGCCGCCCCTTCGCAGCCAATCTCGCCTACACCTACCATAAGTTCTGGGCCAGCGGAGAACGCAACTCCATACAGGAGTACCTGGACTTCTCCTACCGCTGGAACGTGCCACTTTTCCTTGGCGAGGCAGGCGAACTGACCGATGACTGGAACCGCGAGTTCGTCGCCCTGCACCGCCGCTTCGGGCTGAGCTGGAGCTTCTGGCCCTACAAGTACATGGACTCCACCTCCAACGTGGTGGCGGTCAGGATGCCGGCAGGCTGGGAGAAGATCGCCGCCCGCGGCAACACGGCGCCGGCCGCATGGTCCCGCCTGCCGCCACTGCCGCGGGCGGAGGCGCGCGCGATCCTGTGGGACTATCTGGAGGCGATCCGCCTGGAGAATGGGCAGGTGAACGAGGGCTATCTGCGCTCCCTCGGCCTCACCCCGCCAGGCCGCTGACCGCCGCCGGCCGGCGCTTCCTCGAGTCAGTCCGCCAGGTCCGCGCCGGTTTCGACTGACGGCGCGGCCCCGTCCGTGGCCAGCACGATGTGCTGATGCGTCGGCTCGCGGTCCTCGGGCCGGATGTCGAGGCCGAGGCGGCGCTTCAGGTAGAAGGCCAGCGCCTGGCGCACGCGCAGGGTCAGCCGGCCCTCCTGCATGCCGTAATCGGCCTCTATCGCGGCGCGGGCGGCGGGGCCAAGGCGGGGATGGGGCATCACCACCAGTTCGCAGATGCTGTGCCAGTCGGCATCGCCGGCCGGATCGGCGGCGGCCGGGCCGCAGCGCCGCGGCTCGCCGATGCGGCCGAGCACGAAGTCGCGGAAACTGCCGGACGCCCGGCACCAGGCGCGGGCATGCCAGCGGAAACCGTCATGGGCCAGCGCGTGCGGTTCGATCACCCGGGGCTCGCGCGCCTCCCGGCTCAGCGAGCGGTAGGTCACCGCCAGCGCCGCGCGGTCGCGGATCGCCCACAGCACCGCGCGCAGCACCGCCGGATCGATCCGGCGGCCCGGCGGGCCGGCGAGATCGAAGGGCGGCACGGGAAAGAAGGCGTCGTCCCCGGGCATCGCCGTCACGCCCTCGCCGGCCAGCCTCAGCCGGGCCAGCAGCGGCGCCGGATCGATCGGCCCCAGCACCGGCACGAAAGGCTCCGCCGCGACATAGTGGCGGGCCCGGTGGTCATAGGCGAGATTGCCCGGCGCCAGCCCCTGATAGCGCGCCAGATCGGCGGTCGCCTGATTGGGCGAGATGCCGAAGGCCGCCACCAGGTCGGCGCGGTTGATGGTGCCGCGCCAGTACAGCGCCTGTTCAATGAAGTCCAGCCGGCGCTCGACGCTCCAGCGCAGCGCCGGCCCATCCTGCGGGCCATCCGGATCGGTGCTTGACACCCAATATCCTCACAGTTACTGTTCGCACAGTTTTTATGCGCATAGAAACTCGCACACCAGAACACTACGTGAATCCACGCCGCGGGGGGAGGGCAAAATGCGCGGATTGCTGAAGATGGGCCGGCGCGGGGCGCTCGGTGTGCTGGCCGGCATCGCCGGCAACGCCCTTGCCCCCTCGCTCGCTCCCGCCATCGCCTCCACTGTGGTGTCGGCAGCGGCACGCTCGCATGCGACACGCGAGGTTGTTCTGCTGGATAGCTTTATTGCCGGTACGGCGTATTATGAGTGGAAAGACGCCAGAAACTGGCTCGAAGTGGGGGATGAATTGCAGCTCAGGCGAGAACCCGGCAATATCCATGACGCCCGGGCGATCGAGGTGCTGACGGCTGGCGGCGTGAAGCTCGGCTATGTGCCGCGCGCCGACAACCAGCCGATCGCGGCCCTGATGGACGCCGGACAGACCCTGACGGCGCGGCTGACCGCGACCGGCAGGGACCGCTACGCCCCGGCCAGGTTCGCCATCCGCATGACGGTGTGACGGAGGAAGCGGTGCCGGACCTCGACGCCTTCTCGCAGTGTTTCCGGACGCTCACCGGCAACCACCCGTTCGCCTGGCAGACCCGGCTCTATGCCGAATGCTTCGCCGCAGGGGACCTGCCGGAGGGGTGCGACATTCCGACCGGCCTGGGCAAGACGGCGGTGATGGCCGTGTGGCTGGCGGCCCGTCGCCTGGGCGCGCCGGTGCCGCGCCGGCTGGTCTATGTCGTCGACCGCCGGGCCGTCGTCGACCAGGCGACCCGGTTCGCCACGACCATCGCCGGCGCTGGCGTCGCCGTGTCCACGCTGCGCGGCCAGCATGCCGACGAAGGGTTCTGGCTGGAGCGGCCGGGCGGCGAGGCGATCATTGTCGGCACCGTCGACATGATCGGTTCCCGCCTGCTGTTCGAAGGCTATGGCATCGGCCGCAACATGCGGCCCTATCACGCCGGGCTGCTCGGCGCCGACACCCTGTTCGTTCTGGATGAGGCGCACCTGTGCCCGCCCTTCGAGGCGCTGCTGCGGACCATCGCGGACGGCGCGGCCTTCGGCCCCGAGGGCGATGGCCGGCGCGCCATCATCCCGCCATTGCGCCTGCTGGCCCTGTCGGCGACCAGCCGCGGCAGCGCGCGCAAGGTGTTCCGCCTGCAGCCGCCCGATCATGATCCGCTCGACCAGCCGGTCGTCCATGAACGGCTCACGGCAGCCAAGCACCTGGCGATACGCGATCTTGACCCGGACGGGAAGCTGGAGAAGGCGCTGGCGGGCCGGGCGGTCGGGCTTGGCGGGGCCGATCGCCGGGTGATCGTGTTCTGCCACAGCCGCCAGACCGCGCGGAAGATCGCCGGCGAGCTGAAGAAGCACGCGGTCCAGCTCATCGTCGGCGCCCGGCGCGTCCGCGAAAGGCAGGAGCTGGAAGCCTGGCTCGGCCGCCACCGCTTCATCGACCCGCCGGCCGGGGAGCAACCGCCGGCAGCCTCCGCGCCAGCCTTCGTGGTTGCCACCGCGGCCGGCGAGGTCGGCATCGACATCGATGCCGACCATATGGTCTGCGATCTGGTCGCGTTCGAGCGGATGGTGCAGCGGCTGGGGCGGGTGAACCGGCGCGGCGGCGACGGCAGGGTAGCGCTGGTCGACGTGTTCGTCGAGCCGCCGCCGGCAGGAAAGGCCAGCGAGAAGGAGGATGCCGCGAAGAAGCGGCTGGAGGCGGCCGCGCGGCTCGCATCCTGCCGGCAGGCGCTGGCGACCCTGCCCCCTGCCGGTGACGGGCGGGTCGATGCCAGCCCGCTGTCGGTGGCCGCGCTGAAGGCGGCGGCACCGGAAGCGACGGCCGCGGCCACCACGAAGGCGCCGCTTCACCCGCCGCTGGACCGCCCCCTGCTGGACGCCTGGTCGATGACCGCCCTGCGCGAGCATCCGGGCCGGCCCGACATCACCCCCTGGCTGCGCGGCTGGGAGGAGGTGAAGAAGAAGGAGGAGGACGAGGACGGCCCGCAGGCGCGGCTCGCCTGGCGCAGCCTGCTGCCCTGGCCCGCGGGGGCCGACCTGCCGGAACCGGCGATGGTCGATGCCTTCTTCGAGGCCGCCCCGGTGCACGCCAGCGAGTTGCTGGAAGCGCCAACGCCCGAGGCGCTGGACGTGCTGGTCAAGCGCGCGAAGGCCTGGCTGGAGGCCGCCAGCAAGGCCGAAAAAGGCACGCAGCCCAGGACCCGCGCCGGCATCATCCTGCTGGACTGGGCGCAGGAGTTCCGCCGCGCCCTGACCGCGGAGGAGATCGCGGCCCTGGCCGGCCCCAGTCAGAAGGGCGCGAAGAAAGATCTGCTCGCGACGATGGGGAACGGCTTCGTCATCGTCGCGGCGGCGCTTGGCGGCCTCGACGATCACGGGCTGCTCGATCCCGATGCAGGCCGCGAGCCGCCATGCGCCGACGCGCCGGGGGCAACCCACTCGTGGCAGCCTGCACCGGAGTTCCGGGTGACCATCGCCGAGGCGGACGCGGAGCCCGCGGCGGAGGGCACGGCCGGCGGACCGGCCTGGCGCGAGACCTTTGCGTTGCCGCTGGCCGAGGGTGATGCCCCGGTCCATCTGGTGGTCGAGACGCTGCGTGACGGACGCGCGACGCGGGGCAACCGTGCGGTGTCGCGACGGGCGCAGTCGCTGGCCGAGCACGGGGAGTGGACCGCCGAGGCGGCGGAGGAGATCGCCCGCGCCCTGGCCCTCGATCCGCCCTGCCGGGACATGCTGGTGGCGGCCGCCCGGCTGCACGACGGCGGCAAGGCCCGGGAGCGCTGGCAGCGGGCGATGGCGGCCCCCCTGGATGGCCGACCCTATGCCAAGACCGGTGGCGGCGGCAACCCGCGCCTGCTGGAGATCGCCGGCCACACCTACCGCCACGAGTTCGGCTCGCTGCGCGATTGCGCCGATGATCCGGCCTTACGCGCCCTGCCCGAGGACATGCGCGACCTCGCGCTCCACCTCATCGCCGCCCACCATGGCTGGGCAAGGCCGGTGATCGCGCCGGTCGACCCGGAGGAGCCGCCCTCGGCCAGCGCCGCCCGCGCCGCCGAGGTGGCGCTGCGCTTTGCCCGGCTGCAGCGGCAATGGGGCCCCTGGGGGCTGGCCTGGTGGGAGGCGCTGCTGCGGGCCGCCGACTGGGCCGCCTCGGCCCGCAACGACGGGGGTGGGGAGAATGGCTGAGGCGAGCATCCCGGTCGACCTGCGCAATCCGGGCCAGGTCTTTGCCTGCCTCGGCCTGATGGAAGCGGCCGAGATCCTGGTCGGCCCGGCACAGGGGCGCTTCGGCTACCAGGGGTCCGAGACCAGGACGCGCTTCCACCTCGAAGTCGCGGGCGGGGAGGATCCGGTCAGGACCGTGCTGTCCTTCCTGGCGGCCGCGAAGGCGCGGGCCCTGGCGCCGGCGGCGAGCGGCCTCGCCGATGCCGACAAGGGTGTCGCCACACTGACGGAGGACGATCCGCTCTACCCCTTCGGTGACGGCGAAACCTACCCCTGCCCCCTGCCCGATAAGCTGAGCGCCCTGCCGATGCTGCTCGATGGCCCCGGCGGCGCCATCCCGGTGTGGCATTGGGTCGACGGCAACCACAGCGGCCGGGACAATGTGAAGTTCTGGGCCGGCGCCGGCGGCTACTCCGGCACTGCCTTGGCCCGGGATGCGATCGCCCTGCTGAACGGCCTTGGCGACAACAGCCTGACAGAGGCCGCCGCCGATCCCTTCGCCTTCGCCGCCCCGCAGAGCAGCAGTTTCCGCTTCGACTGGCGCCGCGACTACATATCGCGCGATCTGGGTTTCTCGCCCAACGAACACAAGAAGATGTGCATGGTGGGGTTTCCGCTGGTGGAGCTGCTGGCCGCCATCGGCCTGCAGCATGCCCGGCCCCGGCGCACCGACAAGCTGCGCTACCACTACGGCGTGTCGAATGCGGTGCTGCCCACCATTTTCGCCCGCGCTGTCCTTGGCTGCCAGGCCCTGGGCTTCCCGGTCCGGCGCTTTGCCATGCGCCTGGGCTGGTCCAACCAGGAGGACCAGGCCCGCAGCATCATCGACGCACAAGAGGAGTCCGCAACGTGACCGACGCCATCGCACTCACCCATGAGATGATCGATGCCTGGGCCGATGACCTGCGCGGTCCGGTGGCCCTCCACCTGCGCCAGCGGCTGGAGCCGGTCGAGGGACCGGACGGCGTGCTGTTCCCACCAACCTATGCAAATAAGGACAAGAACAAAGAGAGCCAGTACAACATCGACGGGCTGTCGGACGGCACCAAGGTGGCGCTGATCGACAGCGTCGGCAGCCAGGCCAACCGCATCGAGCCGATGTTCAGGCGGGCGCCGGAGGGGCGGCCCCCCAACCCGCTGGCCACCCTGGTGCCGCAGGTGGAGATCGCGATTCCCGACGGCAACCCCGCCCGCCTGTCGATCCTGGAGGCCGGCCACCGGCTGGGCGATGCGATCATCCGCTCCTCGGACCTGAAGGACGATGCGAATGCCGCGTTCCGGTGCTATCTCGACCAGGGGGACGCCACCGCCATCGCCCGGCTGGCGCCGACCTCGCTGGTGTTCGGCGCCTGGGATTCGCGGAAAACCAAGGCAAAGCTGCCGCGCATCGTGCAGTCGGTGATCCGTGCCTGGGATGTCGAGGTGCTGACGCGCTCGGCGCAATACATCCCGCCGCTCGACTATGTCGCGCTCGACGTGTTCTCCGAGGCGGAAAAGGAGAAGGCGGAAGGCGACACCAAGAGCCAGCTCGCCAAGCGCGGCTTCGTCCATGTGCCGGCAACGGGCGCGCCGGGCGGCATCGTGGCGCGCGGTGGCATCCTGCGGGATGTCACCGTGAACCTGGTCGCGCTCCGCCAGCTCGACGGCAGGGAAAACGGCACGGCGCTGCGCCGCTATATCCTGGGCCTGGCGCTGGTGGCGGCCGCCGAGCCGCAGGACGGCTTCCTGCGCCAGGGCTGCCAGTTGACCTTCCCCGGCAACGCCGCGGACTGGACGCTGGTGCATCGCGACAGCCGCCGCCTCTCCGTCGCCCTGACGCCGGAGGCGGCCTTCGGCTATGCGCAGGCCGCAGCCGCCGCCTTTGGTGTCGGGCCGGACCGCACGGCCACCTTCTCCAAAGCCCTGGCGAAGCAGGACGTCGCCAAGAAGTAGCCGGGGAGGCTGCGATGCCGGACCATGCCCTGCTGATCGAGGTGACGCTGCTGACCGGCCGCTTCCATGGGGCGGGTGGCTGGCCGCCCGCGCCGTTCCGGCTGTTCCAGGCCCTGGTTGCCGGCGCCTACGGCGGCCGCTGGGCAGGCGAGGAGCCGGCGGCAAAGGAGCAGGCGCTGGGCTGGCTGGAGCGGCTGCCGCCGCCGCTGATCGCCGCCCCGCCCCGCCGGCGCGGCCGCGACGTCCAGCTTTTCGTGCCCAACAACGACATGGACGCGGTCGATGGCGACATGCGGCGCATACCGGGGATCCGCACCGCGAAGAGGCAGCGCCCGGCGCTG
>CAZEQG010000115.1:0-8105 GCA_964514295.1 uncultured Alphaproteobacteria bacterium | reverse complement strand
CGGCGGCGGCTGCGGCCGTTCGGCCCCGAGGGCCGCGCTGACGAAGCTGCCCGCCCCCACCCGCGCCTCGATCAGCCCGTCGGCCGTCAGCCGCTCATAGGCATCGATCACCGTGGTGCGCGACAGGCCGAGGTCGCGCGCCAGGGTGCGGCTGGCCGGCAGGCGGGAGCCCGCCGGGATGGCGCCGGCCAGCATCAGGTCGCGCAAGGCGACATAGAGCTGCGTGCCAAGCGGCCGGCCGGAGCCGTGGTCGATGGCGATGGACAGCAGCAGCGCACCGCCCGCCCGCTTCACCATGGCCCCTCCAGTCCCGCGCAAAATGGTATCGCCGAGGATCGAGATTGGACCTTATTGACGATCCATTGAAGCATGATCATGACGCCATGAAGATCCAGCGCATCGAAACCTACTGCAACCAGTTCGTCGGCTTCGTGCGCGTCACGGCCGAGGGCGGGGCGCAGGGCTGGGGCCAGGTCTCGCCCTACAACGCCGACATCACCTCGACCATCCTGCACCGCCAGATCGCGCCCGCGGCGCTGGGCGCGGATGCCTTCGACATTGCCGGGCTGGTGGCGGCGATCCCGCGGCGGGAGCACAAGTTCCCCGGCTCCTACCTGTGCCGGGCGCTGTGCGGGGTGGAGACCGCGCTGTGGGACCTGCGCGGCAGGCTGGAAGGCCTCAGCGTCTGCGCGCTGCTCGGCGGCACGCCACGGCGGCTCAGGGCCTACGCCTCCTCGATGAAGCGCGACATCACCCCGGCCCAGGAGGCCGAGCGCATGCTGCGCCTGCGCGACCGCTACGGCTTCGACGCCTTCAAGTTCCGCATCGGCGCCGAATACGGCCAGGACGTTGACGAATGGCCCGGCCGCACCGAGGAGATCGTGCCCGTGATGCGCCGGGCGCTGGGCGAGGAGGCCAGCCTTCTGGTTGATGCCAACAGCGCCTTCTCGCCCGCCCGCGCCATCGCCGTCGGCCGCATGCTGGAGGATCACGGCATCTGCCACTACGAGGAGCCGTGCCCGTACTGGGAGATCGAGCAGACCCGCGAGGTGACCGAGGCGCTGTCGATCGACGTGACCGGCGGCGAGCAGGACAGCCTGATCCAGGTGTGGCGCCAGATCGTCGGCACCCGCGCGGTCGACGTGGTGCAGCCCGATGTCTGCTACATGGGCGGCATGCTGCGCACCCTTGAGGTGGCGGCACTGGCGGCCGGCGCCGGGCTGCCCTGCACGCCCCACAGCGCCAACCTGACCATGGTGACGCTGTTCACCATGCATCTTCTCGGCGTCATTCCCAATGCCGGCAAGTATCTGGAGTTCTCGATCGAGGGCGAGGACTATTACCCCTGGCAGGAAGGGCTGTTCCGCAACTGGCCCTACACGGTGACCGACGGCCACGTCACCATCCCCTCGGAGCCCGGCTGGGGCGTCGAGATCGATCCGGAATGGCTGGCCCGGGCCAGCTACCAGGTGAGCGAGGCGGCGTGAGCGGCCGGCGGATTGGTATGGCCGACAATCCACAATGGCCCTTCAGCGGTGACCAAATCCATCACGACAATCGACCATCGGCCGAACCGCATCAGGCGGCCGGCCAAAGAACGGCAGGGAGACGAAAATGCCTGGAAGAACGCTGTTGAGTTCGGCGCTGGCGATCCTGGTTTCGGCCGGGGGTGCGCTTGCCCAGCAGATCACCGTCGTGTCGTTCGGCGGCTCCTACCAGGAGGCGCAGAGCAAGGCGCTGTTCCAGCCCGCCGCCAAGGCGCTGGGCATCACCGCCAAGGAAGAGACCTATACCGGCATCGCCGACCTGCGCCTGAAGGTGCGGGCCAATGCGGTGACCTGGGACATCGTCGCCAGCGGCTCGGGCAGTGCCGCGCGGGCGGGTGCCGAAGGCATCCTGGAGAAGCTCGACTACAAGGTGATCGACGTCTCCCACTTCCTGCCCGGCCTCTACCAGGACTATTGCGTGGGCGGCGACGTGTTCTCGACCGTGCTGGCCTGGAACACCAAGACCTACGGCGACAAGGGGCCGCAGAGCTGGGCCGATTTCTGGGACGTGCAGAAGTTCCCCGGCAAGCGCTCCTACCGCAAGGCCGTGGCGGGGGCGCTGGAGCCGGCGCTGATGGCCGACGGCGTGCCGGCCGACAAGGTCTATGAGGTGCTCTCGGCACCGGGCGGCATCGAGCGGGCGATCGACAAGATCCGCAAGCTGAAGCCGCACATCGCGGTGTGGTGGGCCTCCGGCGCGCAGCACGCCCAGCTCATGAAGGATGGCGAGGTCGACATGGTGACCGGCTGGAACGGCCGCTTCGACGTGGCCAGGAAGGATGGGGCACAGGTCGCCTACACCTTCAACCAGGCGCTGCTCGACTATGACTGCTACGCGGTGCCCAAGGGCGCGCCGAACAAGGACCTGGCGATGAAGTTCCTGGCCGAGATGAGCAAGCCGCAGTATCAGGCCGAGTTCACGAAGTACATCACCTACGGCCCGACCGACAAGCGCGCCTATGAGCTTGGCACCATCGAGCCCGGCTATGCCCGCCAGCTCCCCTCCCATCCCGACAATGCCGCCCGCCAGCTCACCGTCAACCTGGAGTGGTACATCAAGTTCGAGGAGCGGGCGTCTGCCGCCTACCAGAACATGCTGACGGAGTGACATAGTCCGTCCCGGAGGGCGCCGGCGCCGCGGCTCCGGCGCCCTCCCCGTTTCCGACCGACTGCGACGGGGGACGAATGGCTCCGGCGGCATCACTTCCGATCACCATCCGCCAGGTCACCAAGGCCTATGGCAGCGTGCGTGCGCTGGACGGCATCGACCTCGACATCCGCAGCGGCGAGTTCCTGACGCTGCTCGGCCCCTCCGGCTCGGGCAAGACGACGCTGCTGATGGTGCTGGCGGGCTTCACCCGGCCGGATTGCGGCAGCATGCGCTTCGGCGAGGAGGAGGTGATCCGCCTTGCCCCGCACAAGCGCAATGTCGGCATGGTGTTCCAGAGCTACGCCCTGTTCCCGCACATGGATGTGGCGGCCAACATCGCCTTCCCCTTGCGCCTGCGCGGGCTCGCGAAGCCCGAGATCGCGCGGCGGGTCGAGGCGGCGCTGGAGACCGTGCAGCTCGCCGGCTTCGGCGGCCGCCGGGTGGACCAGCTTTCGGGCGGCCAGCGCCAGCGCGTGGCGCTGGCCCGTGCCATCGTCTTCGAGCCGCGCATCCTGCTGATGGACGAGCCGCTCTCCGCGCTCGACAAGCAGCTTCGCGAGCACATGCAGATCGAGCTGCGCCGGCTGCACGAGAAGCTCGGCATGACCACCGTCTACGTCACCCATGACCAGCGCGAGGCGCTGACCATGAGCGACCGCATCGCCGTGATCAACCACGGCCGGATCATGCAACTCGACGCGCCGCGCCGGCTCTACGAGCGTCCGGCCAACCGCTTCGTCGCCGAGTTCATCGGCGAATCGGCCTTCCTGCCGGTGACGCGGGAAGGCGGGGAGATGCTGCTCGACGGCCGGCCGCTGCGCCTTGCCGAGCCGGCGCCCGCGGCCGGGCGCTGCCTGATGATGCTGCGGCCGGAGCGGCTCGCCCTGGTGGCCGGCGACGCCCCGCCCGCCGGTGCCAACCTGCTCCATGGCACCGTCGCCGGCGTGGTCTATCAGGGCGACAGCATGCTGGTGCAGGTGCGGCTGGGCAACGGCACCGTGATCGGCACGCGCATGGTGTCGACCGGCAGCACCCTGGCGGCGATCCCGCCGCCGGGCGAGCCCCTGACCCTGGCGCTGGCGCCGGAAGACACCATCCTGCTGCCGGACGAGGCGTCGTGACCACGGCCCGGCCCAATGCCGAAGGGCTCGCCCGGGACGCGCGGGACGAGCGGCTGCTGCTGCTCGGCCTCAGCCTGCCGGCGCTGGCACTGGTGGTGGTGACGATGATCCTGCCGGTCGGCTGGCTGTTCTGGCTGTCCTTCATGGCCGATGACGGCAGCCTCAGCCTGGTCCACTACGCAAGGATGGTCGAGCAGCCCTCCTACGCCCGCATCTTCCGCATCACCTTCGAGGTGAGCGCGCTGGCGACCGCCATATGCATCGTGCTGGGCTATCCGCTGGCCTATGTGATGTCGCAGCTCCCGGTCCGGGTGGCGAACCTGTGCATGATCGGCGTGCTGATGCCGTTCTGGACCTCGATCCTGGTGCGCACCTATGCCTGGCTGGTGCTGCTGCAGCGCCGCGGGCTGATCAATACCTGGGGGATGGAACTGGGGCTGTGGGACGAGCCGCTGGCCCTGGTGCACAACCTGCCGGGCACCCTGATCGGCATGGTGCACATCATGCTGCCCTTCCTGATCCTGCCGGTCTATGGCTCAATGCGCGCGATCGACCGCGACTACCTGAAGGCCGCGGCCAATCTGGGGGCGGGGCCGGTGCGGGCGTTCTGGCTGGTGTTCCTGCCGCTGTCGCTGCCCGGGCTGTTCGCCGGCGCGCTGATCGTGTTCATCCTGTGCCTGGGCTTCTATGTCACCCCGGCGGTGCTGGGCGGCGGCAAGGTGATCATGGTCGCCAACCGCATCGCCAACGACATCGAGATCTTCTTCAACTGGGGGGCGGCGAGCGCCCTTGGCGTGGTCCTGCTGGTGCTGACCCTGGGGCTGCTGTGGGCGGCCGCCAGGCTGGTCCGCCTCGACCGGGTGCTGGGCGGCCACGGCACATGAGCTGGCTCGACCGCCCCGCCTCCGACACCCAGATCCCGCATCGCGCGCGGCTGTGGCTCTATGCGGTCGCCGTGCTGGTGATGGCCTTCCTGGTGCTGCCGACGCTGATCGTCATCCCGATGTCCTTCTCGGCCTCGCAGTACCTAGAGTTCCCGCCGCGCCAGTGGTCGCTGCGCTGGTACCAGAACTATCTCGGCTCGCCGGCCTGGATCCAGGCCACCATCACCTCGCTGAAGGCGGGCGCCCTGACCACGCTTGTGGCCACGCCGGTCGGCACCGCCGCCGCCTATGGCCTGTTCGTCACCCGCGCCGGCTGGGCCCACCGGATCGCCGTGCCGGTGCTGCTGACGCCGATCATCGTGCCGGTGATCCTGGTCGGCATCGGCGTGTTCTATGTCTATGTCCAGATCAGGCTGGTGAACTCGCTGACCGGCCTGGTGCTGGCGCACAGCATGCTGGCGGTGCCGCTGGTGGTGCTGGTGGTGACCTCGGCCCTGAAATCCTACGACATGAGCCAGGAGATGGTGGCGCGCAGCCTGGGCGCCTCGCGCCTGCGGGCCTTCTTTCTGGTGACGCTGCCGCAGATCCGCTTTGCCGTGGTCACCAGCGCGGTGCTGTCCTTCCTCACCTCCTTCGACGAGGTGGTGGTGGCGATGTTCATCGCCGGCGGCGACAATTCCACCCTGACGCGCAACATGTTCGCGGCCCTGCGCGACCAGATCGACCCGACCATCGCCGCCATCTCCACCCTGATGATCGTCGTCACCTCGGCCCTGATCGTGCTGTCGCAAGTGTTCGGCAAGGCGCGCACGCCCTCTTGAGGCCACGTCGGCAATTGGCAGCCGGGCCGCGCCAGCCTACATGAAGGGCTGGGACGTCAAGGTGCGGAGGATGCCGATGGGCAGGGATCAGGCCGGCGGGCTGTCGCGCCGGGGGGCGCTGCTGGCGGCGGCCGGGGCGATGGCGGCGATGCTGGCCCCGCGCCTTGCTGCCGCCACCCCGGCCGCGGTCGCCGAGGCGCTGGCCAGGCTTCAGGCCGGCCGGCCGGTCAGCCAGGGCCGCATCCGCATCGATCTGCCCCTGATCGCGGAGAATGGCCAGTCGGTGCCGCTGACGGTCGCCGTCGACAGCCCGATGACGGCGGCCGACCATGTGGCGGCCCTGCACGTCTTCGCCGAGGGCAACCCGCTTCCCGGCGTCGCCAGCTTCCGCTTCACGCCGGCGTGCGGGCGCGCCGTCGCCAGCACCCGCATCCGCCTGGCGCAGAGCCAGAACGTGGTTTGCCTTGCCGAGATGTCGGATGGCAGGCTGTTTGCCGCCAAGGCCGAGGTCAGGGTGACCGTCGGCGGCTGCGGCGCCGGCTGACAAGGGAGGATAGCGGTCATGGCCAGCACCCCCGCCCCCCGCATCCGCCTGCCCGCGCGGGCGGCCCCGGGCGAGATCATCGAGGTGAAGACCCTCATCGCCCACGAGATGGAGTCCGGCCAGCGCCTGGAGGCCGGCGGCCGGCCGGTGCCGCGCCGCATCATCAACCGCTTCACCGCCAGTTTCGAGGGGCGGGTCGTCTTCGAGGCTGAATGGCATCCGGCGATTGCCGCCAACCCGTACCAGTCCTTCTTCTTCCGGGCGGAGCGGTCGGGCGAGTTCGCCTTTGCCTGGCACGACGACAACGGCACCGTCTACCGCGCCAGTTCCAGGCTCAGCGTGGGCTGAGTGCCGGTCAGGCGGCGCTGGCCTCGGCGAAGCGCAGGAAATATTCGAAGCTTTCGGTGCTGGCGCGCGGGTCCTTGGCGGCCTCGTCATAGCGGCGCAGGCGCTTGGCCTCTTCGGCAAAGGCCAGGCGGTCGAAGGCGGCACGCGCGCCAGCATCCATGGGACCGCCCTGAAGGGCGAGGCTGCGAACCGAATCGGCCGACAGCCGGCCGGCGTAGCCCGGCTCCGCTGCCACCAGATAGCGCTTGGCCGCGACATGCAGGCGCACCGGCTCGCAGACGTCCGGCCCGAAGCGCGCGGCAAGCCAGCGCGCCCCCTCTTCCTCGTGGCGGTCGTCGACACCCCGTGCCGCCGGGTCCTCGCCCAGCCCGTGGATCATGTGGCCGATGTCGTGCAGCAGCGCCGCCGCGATCAGGCTCGCCGGCTCCCCCGCCGCCTCGGCCAGCGCAGCGGCCTGCAGGGCGTGCTGAAGCTGGCTGACATCGGCCAGCCCATAGCGCCGTGTCGCCCGCCCGCCGAAGATCGCCAGCAACTCCTCGCGCAAGGTCACGGCCGCCCTCCGGTTGTCATATATCGGTAATATTCTTCCTATCGTCATCATTACTAGCGGCAGCGGGCGAAGCGGGCAAGGCGGCGATGCGGCCGCGGGCGACAAACATCGCATAGGCGATGGCATAGCGGGCGCGCTCGAACTCGTGGTGGCGGCTGCCGGGGCGGGTATTCACCTCGGTGATCCAGATGCGGCGCGTGGGATCGACCATCAGGTCGACGCCAAGCTCGTCGATGGCGCCGGCAAAGCCGCGGTCCATGATCCGGGCGACGGCGAGGCCGCAGTTGCGCAGGTTTGCGATCAGCGCCGGCGCCGCCTGCCCCAGCCCGGCGAAGAAAGCTTCGACATCGCCCTGATAGCCGCCCCGCGCGGTGTTGGAGACCAGCAGCCCCTCCTCCGACAGCCGCACGTAGGAGCGCACCAGGCACCAGTTTCCATTGCCGTCCTTGTGCACGTGCACACGCACATCGAAGGTGCGGCCGCCACGCGCGCGCGACACGATGAAGCGCTGCAGTATCCAGTTGTCCGCGTTCAGCCGTGGCCGCAGGGTGTCAATCGCCTCAGCCAGGGGAAGGCGGGTCTCGGTTATTCCCTCGCGCAGCAGCAGGTCGCCGCCATCGCGCGTCAGAAAGATCACCGACCGGCCGCGGTAGCCGTTGTTGGCGGGTTTCAGCACGCTTGCCGGATGTTCGGCCAGGAAGGCGGTCAGCACCTCCGCCAGGCTGCCGGCATCGACCCTGGCAAAGGGGATGACATGGGGCGCCAGCCTGGTGCGCCGCAGCCCCTCGCTGATCTGCAGCTTGTCGGCGCCGATGGTGGCGGTGACCCAGGGCAGCTCCCGGCGCAGCCATGGCGTCACCTCGATGGCCAGCGCGGTCGGCCGGTGCGTCACTTCCATCACCGCATCCGGCAAAGGCAGGACCTGCCGGGTCTGCCCGTCGCGGCCAATGAAGGTGTAGATCGCCTCGCGCCGTGCGATGTCGACATCGGCCGCCGCAAAGATGCCGAGATCGGCGCCCTGGAGGGCCGCCTCGGCGGCCAGGGCGCGGGTGCGCACCTCGGCGATCAGCGCCTCGGCCGGCTGGTCGCCGATGTAGTAGCCGATCAGCGGGCGCAGCGGCCGCGCCTCGGCGGGCGGCG
>CAZEQG010000114.1:0-8109 GCA_964514295.1 uncultured Alphaproteobacteria bacterium | reverse complement strand
GGGGCCAGCGGGCCGGCGGCATCGCCCAGCAGGCTCGCCAGCGCCGGCGGCCGGTCGAAGCGGGCGTCCAGCATGGCGGCCGAGGCGCCCAGATATTCGGCCACCCGCGGCACCAGGATCGGCAGCCCGCCGACCACCGGATATTCCTGGCGGCAGGCCGGATCGGGGCATTCCAGGATGGCGTCGGCGAGCGGCGGGGTCTCCACCCGCGCCAGGCGCAGCGGCCGGTCTGCCCCGCGCTGCGAGCGGCAGAGCGGACAGATCGGGGCCAGGGCGGCCAGATGCGCCGGGCGCATCAGCCGCCGATCATCACCGTGGGGCAGCCGGGCGGCAGCACCTTGCCGGTCGGCGAGGGGATCGGCGCCACGCAGGCGGTGTGCGCGGTCATGTCATTGATCCGGGCGGCCGGCATCTTGCAGATCATCACCGTGCCGGACCCCTTGGAGATCATGCCCGGCCCGCCGGGCACGCAGCCCGCCAGCAGGCAGGGCGCGGTGGTGTCGGTGACGCGCGCGGCCGCCATCTTGCCGATCATCACGGTCGGCGCGCCGACGATGATGGCCAGCGGCATGGCCGGGTGGGGCACCGGGGTCGGCACCGGGGCGGCCGGATGGATCGGCGAATGGCAGTGCGGCGCGTCCTGCAGCACCATATCGCCCATGCGCGCGGCCGGCTGACCCATGCTTCACCCCTTTCCTGGCCAACCAGGATACATCAGGCACCGGCCACCGTCACGGCGCCAGCCGGAAGCCGTCGGGCGGCAGGGTGGGGTCGAGGCTGACGACGATGCCGTCGACCGTGGGCAGCGGCACCACCACGGTCAGCTTGTCCTCCTTGCCGGTGGCCGGCTGGCCGCCCTTGCGCCAGGGCGTGGCGCCGACCCGGCCGGTGGCATAGACATCGAGCCACAGGTCGAAGCCGAGGAACATCACCCGCGGCTTGACCTTGCGCTGGACGATGGCGGCGCCAAGCTCCTTCACCGTCGCCATGGCGGCCCCCCCGCGCCCAGGCGGCGCCACAGCGGCAGCTTGTCGGCCACGATCGCCTCCAGGCGGCCGAGGATCGCCTGGCGGGCCTTGAGCGGATCGGTGATCGGCCCGTCGCGGTCGCTCGCCTGCTCGCCGCGCGCCTCCAGCAGGCCCTGGACCACGCCGGCCAGCTCGTCCAGCGTCGCCCCCGGCTGGCGGCACATGGCAGCCCAGGCCAGCACGTCGAACACGTCGGCATGCAGCCCGGCACCGGTGCGCGGCGTCGCCAGGGCCACCCCGGACCGCAGGTCCTCCAGGGCCATCACGGCCACCACCCAGTTGTTGAAGGCGGTCGCCTCGCCGGGCGCGTCGGGATCGTAGACGAGCGCCTGCTGCGAGCCGGCGATCACGCCCGCCGCCTCCACCGCCGTCAGGGCGCCGTGGCGGCGCGCGATCTCCAGCAGCTCGCGCAAGGTCCGCGGCCCCTCGGCGAGGGCGGCGTAGACCGGCTCATAGACGGCACGCTCCACCTGCGCCTCCCCGGCCGGCACGCGCAGCCCGTAGGCGATGCCGGCAAGCGGCCGGGCCAGGGCGAAGTGGCGGCGGGCGAGGCGCTCGTCGCGCTCCGCCTCGCTCAGGCGGCGGGCACCCCGGACATAGATGTCGCGCCGGAAGCGGCGGTCGACGCACAGGTCGATGATCATCTCGCGGAAGGGCTGGTCGGCAATCGCGTCCACGATCTGCCGCTGGGCCGGCGACAGCATCAGGTCCTTGAAGTTCTCGATCAGGCGGACGACGCCGATATAGTCCAGCTTCGCCCCCGCCATGGCGGCGGCGACATCGGCGAAGTGGCAGGGCCGCCAGCTTTCGTTCAGGTATTCATGGGCGAGGTAGACGGGCGATCCCTCGTCGCGCTCGCGCACCACCTCCTCCAGCATCGGGATGTTCTGCAGGCCCCGGGCACCGGCCGATTTCAGCGCCTCAGCGAAGACGATGGCCTCGCGGATGCGGCGGTCGCTGCGCTCCTGCGAGCGGCGGGCATGCTCCAGCAGCAGGCGCTGCAGCGGCAGCGCCGGGGCCCAGCCCGGCATGGTGTTGTAGCTGACATAGACCAGCCCGCCCGGCTTCAGCCAGCGCCGCAGCACCTCCACGATATGCCCCTGGTTCTCGGCGCTGACCCAGCTCCAGATGCCGTGCAGGGTGATGTAGTCGAAATCGGGCAGGCGGCTCTGCGGCAGCGCCGCCATCTCGGCGAAGGACATTTCCAGGAAGCGCACATTCTCCAGCCCCGCCGCCTGGGTCATCTCGCGGGCGCGGGCGATGTGGGCGGGGTTGAAATCGATGCCGACGAAGCTGGCGCGCGGATTGGCCGCCGCCAGCACCAGCATGGTCCAGCCCTGGCCGCAGCCAAGCTCGCAATAGGCATAGTCGCGGCGATGCGCCGGCGGGCGGAAGCCCGCCACCTCGGCCATCAGGTCGATGTCGGCCGGCGCCTGGTCGCGGTAGAAGCCGCCGCGATACTCGATGTCGGATACATAGCCTTCGGCCCAGCCGGTGTTCATGCGGCATCCCCCCTGAGGATCGCGTCATCAGGATCGTGCCAGAAGGGGCCGTCCTTGAGCCACGTGTTCCAGCCGAGCCTGGCGGTGCCGTCAAGGGCCAGCGCCGGAACCTCCTCGCGGCCGATCTGAAGCTGCACGTCGAAGCGCAGGTCGAGCCCGACATAGAGCCTGGTCAGCGCCACCAGCACCGGAAGCTCGCGCCCGTCCGGCAGCATGTCGGCAAAGGCCTGGCGGCTCATCGGGCCGATGCGGATGCGGATCGCCCCCTGCACGTCGAGCACCCGGTCGCCCAGCACGGAGGACACGCCGAGCTGGGCGAAGGAAGGCGGGTCGGGATCGCGCGCCGCAAGCCGGGTGCATTCCTCCGCCGGCAGGGCGCGCCGGCCGCCGCGGAACTGCTGCACCGTGACCTTGCGCTGGAACACGTCCGACAGCAGCGCCTCCAGCCCCGCGGCATTGCGCGGATGCTGCAGGAACAGCCCGGCATAGCGCAGCACCAGATGGTCCGGCACGCCGAGCCGGCCCGAAAGATGGGAGGTGCCGATGCCGACCAGGGCACGCAGCGCCTGGGTCATCGGATCGACGGCGCGGCCGCCCGCCCGCTCGAAGGCGAAGGCCAGCCGGTACTTGGTGGAGGCGCGGTAGTAGAGCGACAGCAGGCGGTGGTGGAACACGTCCATGAAGCGCCGCAGCGCCGGGTTCTTGCGCCGCTGCTCGCGCACCACCGCCTCGGCATAGTGCTGCGGCAGCACGCCGATCGCCCCGGTCAGCCCCATGATGGCAACCGTGAGCTGTGGCGGCGACGCCGCAAGATCGGCGGCGGCCACCTCATGCGGCGGAAAGCGCAGGGCCGGATCGGCCGCCAGGCGCACCGCCTCGCGCCGCGGCTCGGCATCCTCGCCCAGCGGCCGGTGCTCGGCAAAGCGCGGATCGCGCGCGGCGGCACGCGCCAGCCGCTCCATCAGGCGGACCGCCTGGATGAACTGGAAGCGCCGCGGCGCCGACTCCAGGCGGTCGGCTACAGCAGCGGACGCTGGCCGGCGCGGGGGGGCCATTTGCGGTAGATGCCGGGGCGTCCCTTCACCCGCGCGGTCATGCGGGTGAAGCTGTTGATGGCGCCGTGCAGGCTGAGGAAGCGCTCCAGCACGGCGGCGAACAGATACATGCCGCCGCCGCTGAAGCGGGTGTCATCGAAGGTCACGGCGATGTCGGTGCCGCGGCAGAAGGCAACCTCGTCCTGCACCGGCGCCCGGGCGACACCGCGGGCAGCCTCCACGGCGGCGATGCCGTCGATCACGGCCCGCGTCTCCGCCGAATCGCGGAAGTCGTAGAGCCGCAGGATCTCGCGCAGCGCCTCCGTGCCTTCCGGGCCCCCGGTCAGGCTCAGATGGTTCAGCGACAGGTGCGAGATCAGCCGCCAGCGCCCGCCACGCCCGGCGGCCGGGCGCAGGGTCGGCGTCGGCGGCGTCAGGCATTGCACGCTCTTCACGGCCCCGCCCTCGACCAGCCGCAGATAGGGATGGCCGCCGCCGAAGGGCAGGCGCCCCGGCAGGTCGCGGTTGCAGCAGGTCGCCTCCGCCACGGCCACCCAGTCCGCCGGCTGGCGCGGGTCGAAATTGATGTCGGCGAAGGACAGGAACAGCTCGGTGCCGGCATCGCGCCCGCCGGCCGGCCGCCGCGTGGCGTGCCAGTAGAGCGGCGGCGCATCCTCCGGCGTGGCGTGCTTCAGGGCGAAGAATGGGGCCACCTCGTGCTCGCCGCCATCGGGCCCGGCCAGGGCCACGCGCTCCACGGCGGTGATCTCCAGCGCCTGCGGCCGGCGGGCATCGGGCACCAGGTGGTATTCGGCCACCGTCTCGGTCAGCGCCACCGGCTCGCAGCGCTGGGCGAACAGGTTGATCACCGGCGTGCAGCCGAGCGCGAAATTCTCGGCCGACACGGTGCGCTCAAGCTCCGGCATGGCCCGGTTCAGGTAGATGAACACCTCCAGCCGGTTGCCGGCCTGCACCAGGGTCTTGGCCGAGAGGTTCAGCAGGTCGAAGAACAGGAACTTCTCGGGAAAGGCAAAGAACTCGGTCAGCAGCAGATAGCCGGGGAAGGAGCGGGCCTGGCGGGGCAGCAGCCCCTCGTCCTCGGCGTAGCCGACCTCCCCGATCGATTCCGGCCCCAGGATCACCGGCGCCGGGTCGGCCGGGCCATCGGCGAGCGCGACCGACAGGGTATGGTTGAACACCAGCTCATGCAGGGCATGGACCTGCTGCGGGGCGCCGCGCAGGGCAAGGCGCAGCCGGTCGACGCCGAGCTGCGTGAAGGTCATCTCCGGGTTCTCGCAGCGCAGCACCAGCCGCAGGCAGGCGACGGCGCCGCCGGCACGCGGGTTGGCCGGCGCCGTCAGCGGCCGGCCGCCGAGCGCCGCCTGTTCCAGCACCACCGGCCACAGGGTGGCCTCGTAGCCGGTGCGGAAGGTGCACACTTCGCCCGCCACCGGCTCGCTCTCGATCAGCGTGCCGGCCGGCACGCTGTAGGCGCCCGATAGGTCGGGCGGCACGGTCATGCGCACGATCGCCATGGACGGGATGGGCGCCAGATAGTGCGGATAGAGCAGCCCCAGAAGCCCGTCCGTCAGCTCCGGAAACTCGTCGTCCAGCTTCAGGCGGGTGCGGGCGTTGAGGAAGGCGAAGGCCTCGATCAGGCGGGCGACATGCGGATCCTCGACCGCATCGGCCGAAAGCCGCAGGCGCCCGGCGATCTTCGGATTGGCCTGCGCGAATTCGGCCGCCAGCCGGCGGATCGCCAGAAGCTCCTGATTGTAGTAGGGAAGAAGGTCGTCAACCATCGACGGCGGCGACCTGGAACCCGCGCAGGTTGGGATCCAGCACCGAATCGAACACCATCGGCTCTGGCGCCGGATCGGCGTAGATCAGCGCCTCGATGCGCAGGCGCAGCGTGCGGTCGGTCTGGTCGGCATTGGTCAGGCTGGCCACCGACACGTGCTGGAAGCGCGGCTCGAAGCGGCGGATCACCCGCTCGATCTCGCGGCAGAAGGCCTCGCGCTGCTGGGCCGTGGCGAGCGAGGCCGAGGTCATGTCGGGCACCCCGTAATTCACCAGCGACACCTCCAGCGCCTCCAGGTCGCGCGGATAGCCGCGCACGCGGTAGCGGGTGTTGATCAGGTTCTCCAGGTCGCGGCGCACCGAGGCGCGCAGCTCGGCCAGATGCTGGCCGCGGCTGCGTGGCGGGTCGACCGCTGCTTCGGGGTTCTCGTCGATCAGCCGGTCGAAGACCGAGGGCAGCAGCGGCTGGTCGGGATCGAGGCGGCGCAGCGACATGGCGGGGCCGTTCAGCCCCCGAAGCTGAGGGAGGTGATGGCGAGGATCGGCAGCGCCTCCTCGCCCGCCAGGAAGGTGCGCTGGCCGATGCCGCGCACCGGCGTGCCATCGCCCCCGCTCCAGTCGGTCGCCCGGCCCAGCCGGTCGGCATCGCTCCAGGCGGCGCCCGGCAGGGCATAGATGGCAGGCAGGTAGACCTCGCCGTCGGGCCCCCCTTCGACCACCATATGGGCCTGCCGCCACAGCAGGTCGCGCGGCCGGGCGGGGGGCTGGAAGTCCACCGTCTCCACCTGCTCGATCGGGATCCAGAAATACTTTCCCGTGCTGGTCAGCACCTCGAAGAAGCTGGCGGTCAGGTCGTCGGCGTCGCGGAAATCGTCGAAGCGCCGGCCATCGGCCTCGCCGGCGACGTGCGGGCGCATCGCCTCGGCCTCGGCCAGCTTGGCCGCCGCCTCGGCCGGCTTGCCCTCGCGGATCAGCACCGAGGCTTCCAGGTGCAGGCGCAGGTGGTCGGGCGGGGAATCCAGCAGCTCCGGCACCCGGCCTTCGGCATGGAAGTCCTGGCGCCAGGTCTCGGCCCGCACGAGCTGGCGGATCAGGGCGACCGGCACGGCAAGCTGCGGGTCCTGGTGGGAGATGGCGTCGAGCTGGGCATCGGCGCGCTGCGGCACCCCGGCGAGGCAGAGCAGGTCGGCGAGCAGGCCGCGCGCCTCCAGGTCCAGCGGCTTGGAGCGCACATGGGCCGACAGGGTCTCGATCGCCTCCGTCAGCTTGCCGGCCTGGAAAAGGTCTCGCGCTTGCTTGCTCATGCGGCGGCTCCCGGGTTCAGTTCTGTGACCAGCTTGAAGGCGGACACCACCTGGTCAAGCTGGAAATGCGGCCTTAGGTGGATGGTCATGGCATAGTGCCCGGGCTTGCCGGGCAGGTCGCGCACCTGCACATTGCCCTCGCGCAGGGGGTAGCGCGCCTTCTGCTCGGAGGAGGCGTCGTCATTGCCCAGCAGGTAGTTCTGCAGCCAGCGGGCAAAGAAGGTCTCGCAATCCTCGGCGGTGGCGAACATGCCGATGCGGTCGCGGCCCATCACCTTGATGAAATGGGCGAAGCGCGCGACGCACATGACATATTGCAGCATCGAGGAGAGCTTGGCGTTGGCGGCCGCGATGCTGCGGTCATAGTTGCGCGGGCGCTGCAGGGAGGCATTGCTGTAGAACACGCAGTAGGGCGTGTCCTTGGCCCGGCTCAGCGGGATGAAGCCGAGGTCGGACAGGTCCTGTTCCTGGCGGTCGGAGATGGCGACTTCGGTGGAAAAGCGCAGGGCCACGCCCGGCCGGTCGGTGGGAAAGGCCGCCACCGGCAGCCCGTCGACCAGCCCGCCCCCCACCTGGTCGCGCTGGGCGCCGCGGATGTCGGCGAACCAGCTGTATTGCTGGAAGGCGCGGATCAGCACGCTGCCAAAGGCATAGACGGCATTGCCCCAGAGGAAGTCCGCGGCGTCGGGCACGGCGCGGGCCTCGCGGAAGCGGAAGCCGTCGATCCGCCCGGCCCCGGCATCGCCATAGGGCAGCCGGGCCAGCACCCGGGGCAGCACCACGCCGATGAAGCGCGCATCCTCGCTTTCCTGCAGCCGCCGCCAGCGCAGATATTCCTGTTCCTGGAAGGTGCTGGCGAGGTTGACGCCGAGCGCCAGGTCATCGAAGTCGTCGAGGCCGAGCAGCCGCGGGGTGCAGCCGAAAATGGCCGGCGCGAAGGCGGCGGCGGCCACCTGGGCGAAGGCGGCCAGGGCGGTGACGTCGTCGGTCGGATGGTCGGGCGTGCGCCGGTGCTGGACCGCGTAGTCGCACAGCAGCACCCCGAAGGGCTCGCCGCCGGCGATGCCGAAGCCTTCATTGTGGATCTTCTCGAACATCGCCGACTGGTCGAACTCGATCGCCCTTTCAAGGTCGCGGCAGACCTCGGCCCAGGTCGCCGTCAGCACCTTCAGCTTCACCCGGTCCGCTTCGTCGGCCCGCCCGATCAGCCAGATCAGGCCGCGCCAGGAGGCCTCCAGCCGCTGCAGGCGGGGGGCCTGCAGGATGGCGTCGACCTGCTCGCGCAGCGCCCGGTCGATGGCGGCGATGTCGCGGTCGAGCAGGGCCAGCAGCCGGCGGCGGTCCCGCGGCAGGGCGGAGCCGAACCAGGCGGCGAGCTGCTGGGCCAGCCGCGGTTCGGCAAGGAAGGCATCGAGATCGCTGTCGCCCCGGTCAGCGGCGG